>NZ_CP118111.1 GCF_028747985.1 Paenibacillus urinalis | reverse complement strand
AGTTTTAAAAGAGTAATCTATCATAATTTTAAAACATCGTTCATTTTAATGAATGGTATTTTAAAACAATCATCATTACTTTGATGAATGATGTTAAAGAATGAAATATAAAAACCTCAATCTAGTTGTTGCATGAAGATAAAACGTTGGTATAATGCGTTTTTTAAGTAAATAGTCTAAAAACATAGAAGATTAAAATAAAATTCTAAACAATTCCTAATCAATAAAAAGAACGTTTTTGAAAAGATAGGAAACCATTTTGATTATACATTCTAAACAAAGTTTAAAACAAAAATCATATAAATGATTATTGTTTTAATAATAATAAATGAATAATGTATAAAATGTTTGTTCTTTGGTAAAATTATTCTTAACAAAAATTAAACTATAAAAAGAATGATGTTTTATAAAAATAATGACAAAAAGAATATAGTATAAAAGTTTAATTATAAAAAAGAATAAACTTTTTATTGAAGAATGTTGTAAAAGATTGTTAATTTAATGTATAATGATTGTAATGAGATTAATTTAGGAGGTCATTTTATGCCATATATAAGTTCAAAACCGGACATTTTGCCTGGTCATATCGCGATGGAAGACGCAATTGAGCGTTTGCAGGGCGCGGGATTGATGGAAAAAGACGCAAAATACCCTGCACAGATCGTTCGTCGCTTAATTTCGGCGGGAGAAATCGAAGGAACAATGCCAGGGTCGAAGTATCATGGCTATCAAGTCGTTGAAGAATCGCTTTTGAAGTACATTGCCGAGCAATCCATGAGCCGCCAGGAGCTTCTAGAACGCTCTAAACGCCTGGAATCGGCTGAAATGGAACGTGATGAAGCTTGGAAAAGCTTGAAAGAACTGAAGAAAGAGAACGCGAAGCTAAAGCGGCAGCTGGCGAAGTTAGATCCGACATCGATTAAGGCAGAAAACGAAACGAAAAACGAAGAAAGAGACGCTGAATAAGCGTCTTTTTTGCGTGAAATTTTCGATTTTTACTAGGAAAATGCCGATCCTATGCCGAAAACAAAATGGAGGTGAAATTCGTTATGGAAAACGAAGAAGAAGTAATTGAAGATTCGCTTAAAGCGATCTCACCAAAAGCATTTGGCAAATTTCTCGATACGAAGGCAGAAACATTGCGTAATTATGCGTTAGCATTAGAAAAAGCGGGCTATACGTTCTCGAAAAGTGAAGGTGGACACCGCAGATACATCCAAGATGACTTCGCCATTTTCAATATATTAAAGAGTCACATTTCAAATGGTTTGCCGGTTGAACAGGCGGCAGCGTTTGCGGTGAAGCAAATCCAACAACAAGCAAAACCGGCAGTAGTTCCGCAAAAAAATCGCTCGTCTAGCGAAACGAATTTGGCAAAAAACGAATCCGGCGAAGATTTGGCGGCGTATGATGCCCGTTACGCTGAAATAGCGGCGAAATTGGCACTCCTGGACCGAATTCCGCAATTAGAAGAGCAGCTGCGTCGCCAGGATGAGCGGCTAGAGAAAATCGAAGCTCAAACCTCGCAATTTGGTGTTTCGGAATTGGCAAAAGCCTTGCACGAGATCCAAAAATCGGAGCGAATTGCAGCAGCTGCGGCAGAAAAAAACGAAATCGAAAAAGAAAAACGCGGCTTGATCGCTTCGATTTTTTCAATTTTTAAAAAAAAGAAGGCGTAAAAGCCTTCTTTTTTTTGGGGTAAAAAAGGTTTTTCATTTTAAAAAAGAAATATCTAAAAGGTACACCTTTTAGAACTCTATAAAAATTCAGATCTCAAAAAAACGACCCCTTGATATATCAGGGTTTGTCATGTCTATAAGGTCTGTCTAAAATAGTTGGGGGAAAATGATATAGGGATTAAGGGGGAGAAGTCATGATATACGGCTATGCGAGAATTTCGGATAAATCACAGAACTTAAATTCGCAATTGGATGAATTAGAAAAGTTCGGCGTGGATGAGATCATTCAGGAGGTGATTACCGGCGTTTCGCCGGTCAAAGACGGGTTGGATGCACTCGTTGAAAAAGTGGAACGTGGCGATAGCATTATCGTTACGCGAATGGATCGGTTAGGCAGAAGCACCGTTCAGTTGCTGCAGCTCATTGAAACGCTAGAAAAAAAAGACGTTCGATTTCGAATTTTAAATTTGGATCTCGATACGCGCGGACCACTTGGAAAGCCCATTATTGCGATTTTGGCGGCGTTCTCGGAGATGGAGAGGGCAATGAACAAAGAGAAGCAAAAAAGGGGCATAGAAGCGGCGAGAAAGCGCGGGAAACACCTGGGGCGTGAAGCCATAGGTTATTCTCGCGAAGGCATGCAGAAGGCGTTAGAGCGCTATATAGAGGGCAAAGAACTCGTATCCGACATTTGCGCCGAGTACAATATCCCGCGCAGCTCTCTTTATGCGATGGCGAAAAAGGCAGGCATTAAAAGATAGTGAGTCGTAATCCTTTACTTTTACTAGGTTAGTAGAGTAGATTGGTTTTAAAGACGACAGGAACCGGCATGGATCCGGTCGAAATAACAAAGAAAAAGCAAAAACGCCAGCCCTGGCAGGCTGACGTTTGCTAAAAATGTTGTGGGGATGGACTAGATCCTCACGCTTAATCTTATTCGATACCTCTAATCTAAATACTTTTATCAGAAAACGCAAGTTCCTTGTGCGAAAAATTTCTGGTAATCCGTTTTGATAGAGGTCATTAAGCGTGAAGGTAACCAAACCCACTCTATCGACGGTACGTCGTAAAAAAAGAGGGGGGTATTTTTGTTGGAAGCTAAAAAGAAAAAAATAGAAGATACATCATATATCAACGATATGCCTTTGTCTGAATATATGGGTTTATATGATTCGCGGCTGCGCAATGCTTGGGTCGTGGTTTGTGAAAACAAGGCAAATAAGCCGCACGATGAAAAGGAAAAGGTTTGGGTCCAAACCGCGTTTCAAACAAAGGACAAGCAAAAAGTCATTGATTTCATAGAATCAAGTGATCGTAAAGACTATTACATAACAGCTAATGCGTTTAAGAGCGTTCATAGGGTTACAGAGGACAGCGTACAAGTTCCTGCGTTGATTCTTGACCTGGACATATATAAGTCGCTTAAATACGGTTCTATGGCTCCTGAAGACGTGTTGCCGCTTCTTGAACGGGATTACTTCGGCAAAGTCGTTCCATATCCAAACGGTGTTGTCTTTTCGGGGTATGGGCTGTACCTGGTGTATGACATGCAGTTTACGCCAGGCACGCCAGGAACGATTTTGAAACGAAAAGTCATCATGAAGATTCTTTTCGAGCTTCTAAAAGATTTCGGTGCCGATTCCAAGTCTCTCGATGCTGCGCATGTGTTCCGTCTTCCTGGTACGATCAACGGCAAAAACGGCGAAGAAGTCGAAGTTTACTCTCGGTTTAATTCGTTGCCTGGATATACGCTGCAGCAGCTGCAGCAAAGTCTTCCGAGCCTGTGGGATGTTTATAAAAAAGAGCGAAAAATCGTTACCCAAAAAGAAAAAAAATCGGTGGCACCGGTGCATCCGTTCCTCAAGGGGCAAAATCTTGCTGCTGACCGGCTGAAGGATCTCAAGACGATTGCAAAGGACATATTCAAGCGTAATTGTGAAGGATATCGGGAGCATTTGCTTTTCCTGACGCGCAATTTTTATCATTGGATGCACGAGGAAAGGTTCAAAAACGGAGATCCATTGCTCTTTGAAGAATCGCAAACATTAGCGCTGCAGTTCAACGACTCGTATTTCATTGAACCGCTGCCTGAAGAAGAAGTGCTAAAGCAAACGCTCAATAGGAAAAAGCTCTATAGGTACAGCCAGGCGAAGATAAACGAACTGTTCGACCTGGATTTAGATGCTCAAATCAAGCTCAACATAAAAACGCCTGAAGCTGTAAGGCACAAGAACAAAATACGGCTGCGTAAGGCGCGTGGAGGCTCTGAGAAGGGCAAACGTGCAGAGACAAGGGCGGCGATCGTCGAAGCGATTACGGCGAATCCTGAAGCGCCTGACTACAAAATTGCGGAGCTAGTGAAGGCGAAGCTTGGAAAATGCAGCGATATGACGGTTAAAAAGGTACGGGCTGAACTCTAAAAAACGAGTTTTCCCATTTTCGTACCACATGTATTAAAGAACTTAAAAAGAAATGACGTAGTCCCCGAACTTTTTGATTTTATCCACAAGATATATAAAGATATAACAGAGACACAGAGATACTATCCACACTGGACTTATTATATTCATCTTCAGGGAGCAGTCAGGGAAACCTGGTTGCTTTTTTGTGTTAAAGATTAGATGCAGAATGATATTGAAATGGTGTGGTGGTTTTTGTTGTTGGAGGGCTTAGCGCACTTTTATTTCGGGCGAATTATGGCATGGCATATCATCAAAGGCGCTGCAGAAAAGTGCGGGATCCAAAATATATCGACGCATTCGACCAGGAAAACAGCAGCTTGGCATTTTTACTATCAAAATAATCGAGACATTTTTTTGACCATGCAGTTTCTGGGTCATAAAGAGTCCAGGGAAACGCGCAGGTACTTGCAGTTATCTGATGATGAGGTCAATACACAGCTTCATCAAATGTATTTATAATGCGAGTTTTCTTTACTTTTGATAGTTTGATAGTGTAACTTGATTTCATATGGTACGACAGGATTCGCATAAATCTTGTCAAAGGTTTAAAGAAAGTGGCGTTAAACGAGGAAACGTCAGCCCTGGCAGGCTGACGTTTCGGGTGGGACCGCAGATCCCGTATAAACTATCGATATATTCATCTTACTGATTCTGCCGAAAATCGCAAGCTCCTTGCGAAAAAAAATTCTGGCAATCCGTAATTTGGGTCTATATGGTTCTGCGGGCTCCCACCTTATCAACGCGATTAATGATCGCAAAAGAAAAGGGGGGTTTTTTAGTGGGTATTTTTAGTCAACTTGACGCAAATAGAGAATCAAGCGTTCATGATTTACTCGCAAGGAAGGGCATTACGCTCGAATTTCAAAACAATCTCGAATCTGTGCCGTTAGACGCTCAAGATTCTGAAAATATGGCTCTTATAAAGCGGATTTTCAATAGCGTAACGATTAGACCGACGAAAATAGACATGATCATTCAACGTGATGCCATGTATAACAACGCCAGGCGGTTCATTTGCGTTTTAAATCGCAATAATGAAACCGGCGGTGGCTATCAAGACCTTTATGGTTTCAACGAATTTGAAAGAGAACGCGGTAAATACATAGGCGAAAGCGAAAAAATGATTTCTTTTTCAACCTTCTACAGCAAGCATCCGGCGAAAAATGGTGCGGTTCGTACGCCAGAGAACATTTTTCGGACAAGCGTATTCGCGCAAGACATCGATGCGGGTAAAGATGGCATGCCAATCGAAGAGCAGCTGCGTCGGCTTCACGGATTAGTGATTCAAAATAGGGTGCCGCTGCCAAACAAGATTCTGTTTAGCGGCACCGGTATTCAGCCATTTTGGTTTACTGAAAGTCTCATGATGAAGGTAGGCAGCAAAGTCTATCAAACGTGGGAAGGCATTCAACGGGCAATTTTTGCGGCGTTGGATGAAGCAGGATTGAAGCCCGATCCAGCGGTGTTCAATCCATCGCACAATACACGTATGGTTGAAACGATAAATGAAAGAGCTGGCGGTAAACTCGTTCGCGGGTACGTTTTACATACCGAAAGAAAACGTCTTGGCTTCTTTATCAATCATTATTTTACGGCATTACATGATGTGTTTAAGGCTGCGCCGGTTAAAAAATCAGGCAGCAAGGTCGTCAAATCGCCGAAGTTTTGGAACCAACATTCATATGCCTGGGGCATGATTCAAGACATGAACCTCATTCCCGAGCTTAAAGTACGCGAAGGTGAAACGATCGTCGGGCTTCAATGGCGGTGGCGTATGGCGACAATCGTTCGTTTCTTCGCCTGGATCTATTGGGACGATGAAACGATGGCGTTAAAGCAAGTTGAAGAATGGTGGATGAATCTACCGGCTTCAGAGCAAGAAGGTACAACTTTGAAAGAAATCATGCGTAGATCGAAAACGGCAGACCGTTATTACCTGGAATTCAAGCAGCAAATGTTCGATAAAAAGAAGTACAAGCAAGCTGGTTTGTTTTATAAAAACGAAACACTCGTTAAGGAATTGCAATTATCGGTCAATATTCAGCTTCAGCTCAATATCATCAAGATTCGCAGCTACAAAGACAAGTCCAATGAGAACAAGACGGGGAAAAAATGGGACACCGAATACGAGAGAACGCGGAATACCATTCGCAGAAAAGAACAAGGCGTAAGCACTCACGCGGATAAAAAACGAGCGAAAATCGAAGCGATTACGGCGGCTTTAGCAGCGAATCCGAATGCAACAGTAAGGGAAATCGCTAGTAAAACCGGCATTTCTGTCGGCTCCGTTCAAAATTACATCAAAAAAATCAAGGGAGAATAATCGTTCTTATTTTTATGTTCAAATGTGCGTGTTCAAAAAAAAACCCATAAAAGACGTTTTTTTTGTTAGTACAAGAAACCAATTAAGATATATAGATAAATATGAACATTAGAACAGAGCACTTATTTATACTAAAATTTATGGAGAGAGCAGTCAGGGAAACCTGGTTGCTTTTTTTGTATTTAAGATTAGATGCAGAATGATATTGAAATGGTGGGGTGGTCTTTGTTGTTGGTGGGCTTAGCGCACTTCATCTATGAATTTCCTCCAACGTGGAAGAGAAAAGAGCCGAATCCTGAAATGTTCTCTTTCTTTCCGTTTTGTGAAGGATCCGAACCCAGCAAACGAATCGAACGATTCATTTCTGCAGAGTGCGCAGCTGAAAGCTGATATGCAAATTGGACAAGATAAAATTCGCTATTATTACAAGGATATTGAGGAGAATTTAGACTCATTAGCAGAGAAAAAAGCACTGCAAAAAGTGAAGCAAACAGACATTGTAAAGAACTATGGAGACTTGATAGAGAAGTACAATGGACTCGTTAATAAATACAATGACCAGTTGAAGGAGAAAAAGCAGTTAAAACAAGAGGTGGACACTCTAAAAATCGAGAACCGGTCTTACCAAAATGAGAATCGGGAATTGAAATCAGAGAACGGAAAATTGAAGGAAAAACTCGTGCAGATCAGCAAGGAGTTTTCTGTTTTTAAAGAGGGGTAGCGTCAGGGAAATGCGGATTTACAACGGTAAGCATTTGATACAAGTCTTATGAGACAGTCAGAAGTCATTTAAAACGCTAATTTCATTATGTCTCAATAAACTCTACTCTATTGGAATTGTGAAGTGATACACTTAAACTAACGTACGCAGGTTTGTTGAATAAGGACTTCAAAAAATACCCTTAATTAAGCTAAAAAGTCCTTCTCTTTATTAAGAAGGACTTTTTTATGTGTTATTCCATTGTCTCATTCATTGTAATAGTTTCGCTTGCTTCATGACCAGATTCTCCATGTCCTGGTCCAAACAAATTCAATATTACAACTCCTACAACAATCAGTGTTATTCCTGCAATGCTAGCCATGTTAATTTTTTCCTTCCAAACTAAAACTGAAATTACTGTAGTCAAAACAAGTCCTAAACCTGCCCATAATGCATATGCAGTGTTTAAGGGGATTGTTTTTAGCGACAAGGATAAAAAGAAAAAACAACCAACGATTGCTATTATTACCCCTATTGTAGGATAGAGTTTTGAAAAGCCTTCAGATGCTTTTAATAGGGAAGAGCCAATAATCTCCCCCACTATTGCAAGTGCTAAATATAGATATGACATTATTCGTCCTCCTGAATCATGTTTATTAGTTCATCAAAAACTTGTGTTTTTAGTTCTTCATTTAATGGTGCCATTCCAAATATTTCTGAAAACCAAAGACCATCTATGGATAATCTTGTAATTGTTATTTTGACAGGATCAATTCCATCAGTTATTAACTTTGTATGCAAAATATCGTATCTCTGCCGGAATTCATCTAATAAATCTGGATTAATAAACATAGCAGCCATTAGTGCGGAATTTAGATTATTGTTTTCTAAATCGGAAAATGTAGATTTAAGATAAGCCCTATTCCATTTTCCTATTGCGTTATCATCGTCGTTATTAACTAACGTATTAATGCATTCGAAATAATTATTTGTCCAATCTTCCACCATTCCTTTAATTAATGCTTCCTTGCTAGGAAAATGGTATAATAATCCACCTTTACTCACGCCAGCTCTTTGGGCGACTGCCTCTAATGTGAGTTTGACAACTCCTTCTTCTTTTACAATTTCAGATGCAGCAATCAATATATTTTTTTTCTTATTAGCATGCTTTGAAATAGACATAATAACCTCCATAACTTAGATACATATAATATACCTTCTGGACGGTTTTTTTGTCAATCGAATTAAAGCTCTTATTTAATATCACTCTTTCACATAAAAATAATCCAATAAATTAATCTAAAGATTGTGAAGAAATGTACTTAAAGTAAAGGGAGCTTTAGTTCAACAGTCGATTTCTTAAAATCGGCTTTATTTATGGGTGAAAATTACATTACCGTTGTAAATCCGCATTTTCAGGACTCTACCCCAAAGACGATATTCACTTTTTTGTAGACCTTCAGCAAGCCGAAGGCGCGATAGCTGCTTAAATATTTATGCGCTTAATTGTTTTGGCTTTTTTGCCTGCAGCAATTTCAGCATCATAGGCAATTTTCGCTTTTTTAAGCAGTTCGGCTTTTTGTTCTCGGCGCGTTGAAGCGTTGCGCGTCACGGCTGAAAATTGTTTTTGGGCATAGTATTCGGCGACATTGGGGTAAATCTCCCAGGCGTTAATATCCACGTAATAGGCGGGC
Source organism: Paenibacillus urinalis (assembly GCF_028747985.1). Taxonomy (NCBI): domain Bacteria; kingdom Bacillati; phylum Bacillota; class Bacilli; order Caryophanales; family Paenibacillaceae; genus Paenibacillus; species Paenibacillus urinalis. Next base: position 3,731 of record NZ_CP118111.1, on the reverse strand, counting down.
TTGGTTATCATACGCTCGATGCTCTCGCGCAGCTTGTCCATAAAATGATTGCCAGTCTTAAAAAGGCTGGCATCCTGGTGCAGCATGTGCCGTTCATCTTGGATTGTAGGGCGAATATGGTATTTTGGCGTTTGCTGCAGGTACAAACGTGCGGCAGCTAATTTTTCTTTGCTCTCCTGGATCTCGTCGCAAAACAGCTTATGTTGCGCTGCATCGATGTAACCGAAATCAAATTCCTTCTGTACGTAGGCTGCAACGGCTAAAATCACGTTTTCGCTTCGGTCTAATGTATCTGAATAGGCTTCGCCCTCTTTGGTCGTTAAAACCGCGTCAAAAACGCTCTCAAACGCCACGTTTATCTCATTGACCAGGATCGATTTTTGCTCTTCCTCTTGTTCTTCATAGATACTTTCCCAAAGTTCTTCCGGGGTCATGTTCCGGCGGTTTTGTTTTTCGTTTTCGGTCGTTTCGTTTTTATTTTTGTTCGGTTTTTCAAGTGAATCCGAAACGATAATCCAGCGCCAAACGTCAGGAGATGCATCAAAACGTAGCTTGATTTCTTGCCGGTAAAATTCAATGGGATGCGGGTGCTGATTATCGTTTTCTTTTTGGATCTCAATTTTAAAAATGCGTTCGATTTTGCGGATCGCGCCGGTCTTGTAACTCATTTCTACTTCGATGAGATTGCGATAACCGCCGTTGATCACAACGTTTTTGCCGCGAATGGGCGCTGAAAAGTAGTTTAAAATCAGTTTTTCGCTAATCGCAATCGTTGGGACAACCAGGGTATGCGGATCGTTTTCGTCAAAATAGGGTTTAAATCCATCACGGTTATAGTCGCCGATGCCGGTCGCACGAACGAGTGCGGGGTCATCAATAGGTTTTTTCCGCACGATAAGCGGCGGATAATGCTTGGTATTTTTGATCATAAAATTCACTCCTTTCATATTAGTGGAAAATTATGGTTGTATTACCACAAAATAGGTGTATAAATGGTATAATTATTATATATCCATGTGCTCAAAATCCGCGAGAAATCCAGATTTTTCGGATATTGAGACCAAAGATAACCAAGATATGGGATGCCAGCATTTTTTCGCGTCCTGCATTTTGGTTATTTTGACGTTAAGACAACAGATTTTTAAAAATAACCAGAAGCTGATCCTTAGGTGAAGCTCAAACCAAAAAAAATTGAAGGAAAAGGAGTGTCCAACATGCATGAACCCTCATTTTGCGGCATACGTTTAGCAGTGAAATATGCAAAGATTCTAAGAATTTGGAATGAAGTAGGTTGAGATCCAGAACGAAAAACACTTGTTAAAGCGCAAGCAGCACGCATTGACCTGGGCGAAGGAATCAGGATGTGTGCAGGGCAGCCAAACTTTCGGGTGTGAAATAGCTATAACGGAAAATGAGAAATACGCAAGGATTGTTGTTGTCGAGGTCAGTCAGTCACGCTTTAAATCGCGGTTGCAACGCCGCAAAACCCTCTGTGGACTTGTATTGGGTAAGTCGATGATTTCTATCGCTCCAATGAACTAAGGGATGTCATTAAATTGACACTTGTTGTAGCGAGTAACAAATGGAGTTCCTGGGGGGGACGGGAAAAACAAAATAGTTTGTCTAACGGGATGCAGCAAATGCTGGGTGCCTTTTTGCGTTGTGCGGGGCTTCGTCTTTGTGCCGCCTTCGATCGCCGGTCATTGTCAGGCGTGCAGCAGTTGCTGCACATGCCTGGCGATGACATGGGCGAACGAAGTGCTTGCGGCATGCTCTAGCGTGCTTGTGGCGTCCGCTAGGACGTCACGAGTGCGCGTTCGTGACTGTCGTCACGAACGCGCCGAGTGACGGACGACGCGGATGACGCAGGCACGTGCCTTTAGCCCAGTCGCAAAGCGACTGGGCGTGTCCTTCGATCGCTCTACCTCTATTCATAGAGGTAGAGCGAGGGCAAAGCCCGAGCTGCCTTTCAATCGCCCACGGGGCGCGGCTTCTCGGGTTTTTCGCTTTGTAGGGCTTTTTTCTCCCCAAAATGAAAAATTGGATTATACTGGAAGCGTGAGGGAAGGTGATCAACATGGCGTTAAGTCCTGAAGAACAAGCAAAACTGAAGCAATCGTATGAAAGACGCAGCAATTTTGGGGGCAAGCACTACAGCGGAAATAAAAAAGAGAAGCTTTCGAAAAAGAAAAAAGCAGAGATGGCGGCGAGCGGCGAAAAACCGGTCAAAAAATCGAAGGTACAGCGAAAACTCGGTCACATGACATCGAATGAACGTGCCGAGCTCTTCAATCTCAAAAAACAAGCTGATGACCTATTTATCGCAAATTCGCGTATCGGACATAAAGAATCGAACCATCACGATGGCACCGAGTACAGCAAAGGCACGAAAAGCGATATCGCTACGCCTGGAGAATTGCGGGTGGCGGGCGTGCATTCGACGGATACGTGGAAAACGTACCGCAAACGCGTGGACACGTTCTTAAAATTCGCTTACGAAAATTTTGGTGTAAAAACGCTCGAAGAATTGGACAATCCAACCATTTTAGGATCGTTTTTAGAGTCCCATATCAGTAAAAACAGCTCGGCTAAAACAATTGGCAGTTACATGAGCGGTATAAAAAAACTCGTTGAAATCGGAAATTCGGATCGCGGTTTTAATGTGGATATGTCTGGTCTATTATCGGATAAATCGCTTTACGAAAATCGATTTTTATATAAAAAAGAAGATTACCGACGCGGCAAAACGATTCCAGCAAAAGAAGATGAATCGGAAAATAAAAAACAAAAACCGCAAAACGGTTATACGTTGCGTGAAGCTCAAATTATCGCTAAACACGCGGGTAAATTGTTTTCACCTCGCGAACAAGCGCTGGTCGAAGTGTTCACTTACGGCGCGCCGCGTGCGGACGAAGTACTTGGTATCAAGTGGCGGCAGCTCGATTTTGGATCTAATCGCGTCTACCTGGACGATGACAACCAAAATAAAAACGGGCGAATCCGTTTTATTGAACTTCCGGAAAAAACAATGGAAACGCTGAGAGACATTTGGGATAGTGGCATTGCCGGAAACAATAAAGAAACGCGGATTTGGGGCTCTAAAATGAACGAAACGGACGTACGCAACATCATAAAAGATGCGTGTGCTTCGGGTAAAGTTGGCTATTCCGCTTTGCATGACTTCCGCAAAGCAAACAATGAATACATTAGACGCGAAGTCAAAAGTGGACGATTAACCCGCGAAGAACTCGCTGATCGTACGATGGCGCACGTTAGCATTAAGGACAAAAACGGCAATATGCCACTAAATCCAATCGTCAATAAAGTAGAGATCCGTTACCGCAAAGACGAAAAAGGCAAAAGTCGCCCTTACAAGGTGATAGATAACACTGTTAAAGAACCTCTTTTTACGCGTGAAAAGCTGCTCGCAATGTCCGATAAAATGCTCATTAAAGCATATATGGCACAAGTTTTGGGTCACAATCGAACGTCGAGCGTCAATCCGTACGACAACGGCTAAAAACAAGCCCGATTTTGCGAACAAATGTTCGCAAAATCGGGCTTGTTTGGTTTTTCCCGAAAATCACGCTGCGGCAGCAGAGAAAACCAAGTAAAATGAGCGTTTTCGGGCTCGGTCGGTCATTTTCTGAAAAATTTCCTAAAAATGGTGAAAAATTAATCTGAGTAATCCGATAAGAAATTTTATAAACATTATTCATTATAAAGAATAA
>NZ_CP118110.1 GCF_028747985.1 Paenibacillus urinalis | reverse complement strand
CTACCCTGAAAATTAATTCATAGCGTAACTCTAAAAAAGACAATACGAAACTAGGCGCAGCTTGCAAGATTTTTAAAAAGGCTGCGTCGCTTGGTTTGAGCAGGTTAATTAGGATACTTCAGATGTGGCCAGGGTTACGGTAAATCCAAGGTTTTCTAGCTTTCGAACGGTTTGTTTGACGATCGCATCTTGGTGTCGTTTCTCAAAATAATCGGAGCCTAAGTCTTTATAATCTTCTTGCCTGGTTAGTAAATGGTAAGCAATGGTCATGATGGAATGGGCTACAGCAACAGCTGCGCGGTGCCTTCCTTTGCGAGCTGCAATTCGCCTGTACTGGGCACCGAGATAATTATCAGATCCCCGTATGGAATGAGAAGCTTCGATGAGTGCGGATCGGAGATATTTGTTGCCTTTACGTGTTTTGGAGGACTTGCGTTTGCCTGCACTTTCATTGTGACCTGGAACAAGACCAACCCATGAGCATAAATGGGCTGAACTCGGGAAACGAGAAGCAATGTCCGTGCCAATCTCGGCGAGGATTTGTTCTGCCGTTCGGGCTGCGATTCCCGGAATGCTATCCAGTCGATCCAGGTCTTTTTGGAAAGGGGCGAGCCGTTTGGCTACCTCCATATCCAGCTCGATGATTTGTTCGTTCAGGAAGTCGATATGGGTAAGCATGGTTTTTAACATCATCCGTTGATGTGAACTCATGTTGCCTTTCAGCGCGAGCTCGAGTTCTTCTTTCTTTCTCTTCATGGATCTGCGTGCAAAGCCAGCCAGTGTTTCCGGATCGGTTTCACCATGGACCATGGCCTCAAGCATGTCCCGGCTTGAGAGCCCCATAATGTCTGATACGACAGAAGCGAGCTTAATATTGGCGCCTTCCAAAACTTTTTGAACACGGTTATGTTCACGAGAACGTTCTTGAATCAGACTCCGGCGATAGCGAACAAGCTCTCTCATTTCACGTTGGTTGCGATCGGGAATATAGCTAGGTTTTAGCAGACCATGTCGAAGTAGATAGCAAATCCATTCTGCATCTTTCACGTCGGTTTTCCGTCCGGGAACTGCTTTTATGTGCTGTGCGTTGACGACTAGGAATTCGATATCTTCGGCTTCCAGCAGGTTCACGATGGGTTTCCAAAACACACCGGTGCTCTCCATGGCCACATGAGTGCAGCGATGATCCTTAATCCAATCGATGAGTTCCAAGATAAAGACTGTGTGAGTACGGAAGGTTTTAATCTCCTTTCCTTCAGGTGTAATAATGCATGCAGTAATGTTCTTCTTGTGAACATCCAAACCGCATGCTCGTTCAATGAGAACATCCATGATAATCACCTTTCTACGGCAAAGTGAAATTGGGGGCTGGTGCAACAACCAAAAAGGGTTAATCTACCCTGCGTGCTTCCTAAAAAGGAGCGACATTCCGTGGTGCACCGAGGTCGCTGGGGTCAGACTAACGGAAGGGTTCAGGACACCATAGTTTATCGACCTCCCTCGCCAGCCGTAAGAATAGTATAAAACGTATCCCAAAAATTTTCATTATTCTGTGGTGCCCCGAAAGGGGCATGGGTGGCTAACGGAGAATAACATGCTGTAAAAAATCTGGAGTATGCACAGTAAACTCTTCATTTTTCCAGACGAATATCCGCTTAGAAATTGTTTTCAATTCAATAGAGCGAAAACAGGAAGCAACTGTTAAATGGCTGAATTGCTATTTTTCAAGGTGCTTTCTTTTTTGTGGCTTAAGAAGGGGCGTATGTGAAATTGTTCAAATGATTTGTTATGTTGAGTACCTGCGTAGCATCGGAGTTGAATTTTAAAAGGAGGAATAACGACCAACTTAGACAGTAGACAAAATTAAGTCGGATTTTACATTAGTGAAATGCCAGGACTTACCTCAGGCTAATAATCAAACTGAACTGTATAATTGAACTGGGTGTTAATATGTTCATAAATCCGATGTTACTTGAAACAGCGTATCAGCCTTTCAGTAACGATAAATATATATTTGAACCAAAGATTGACGGTCACCGGCTTATTTATTCTCAGTTTTCTGGAAGGACCAATTTATACACTAGGCATCGAACAGAATGCTTTAAACAGTATCCTGAGCTCCTGGAGAGTTCCTTCGATAAAGACATAGTTCTGGACGGTGAGGTAGCTGTCGCGGATCCAGAAACGGGACGTGTAGACTTTGAGCTGGTTATGAAACGTTTCCTAGCTCGTAAGGAAGATAAGATTAATTTTATGTCTCAGACCCTGCCAGTTACTTATGTAGTATTCGATATCCTTCATTATGACGGACAAGACACACGTAAACTTCCGTTGCAAGAACGTAAGGAGCTGCTGCAGGCCATACCATTTCCTAACACTAGAATGGGTAAAACTCCATTTGTACAGGGAGCTGGCGAGGCTCTGTTCAAGCAGATGGAGCTTACGCAGATGGAGGGAATGGTCGGCAAACGTTTGGACAGCACCTATGTTGGCCGCCGCTCTACAGATTGGCTGAAGGTCATTAACTGGACTTATATCGATGTAGTCATCATGGGCTATCGTAAAGGTGAGTTTGGTTGGATAGCCGGGATCAGGAAGCCAAATGGTGAGGTCACGTACGCTGGACTGATTCGTTTTGGTGTCAACTCTGATAATAAGCGAGATTTGTACCGAATCAATAATAAAATTAAAACAGGAGAGAATAAAGATTTTGTGTACTTAGAACCTATAATTAATGCCCAGGTAAAAATACGAAATTGGACAAGGGCAGGTAAACTTAGGGATCCAGTATTTGTTCAGTTCATAAATTTTTGAATATTAAAGACGAAGTGAGAAATCAATTCTCAATTATTCTGAAGATCATACCCTATGCAAGTATTATATATTCTATTAACAACATGTTTATAAGGGATTCTATTATAAGTGCTAACTACTAAAGGTAAGATCTTTGTTTTAAGTATCGCTATAATTTTCGCCATCTATCCTGCTTCTTACACAATGATGTTATCAAATGTTGAGTAATCCTCAAACTTATGCTTTGAACTTTCTGGTTGTTAATTCATTAAATCTAATCTTGACTTGCCTTGCTTAAACTATATGTTTCCTGGTGTTTTAAATATCGTTAATAAAACCAATAGCGTGAGTCTATAGAACTCACGCTATTGTTCTTTATATAACTTACACATTAACTGAAAAAGGGAAAGAACAACTTCATTACCGTTATTAGAAAAAGTGAGTTTTACATACATCAAAAAGGCTGAATGGGTGTGCTATCAAACGAAATTAGCCGATAAAAGAACTAGTTGTGATACAATTCCAATAAAATCAAGATATAAGGCAGCTGAAGAAGAAAGGAGGGTCATTAAATTGGATAAAGTTGATATAGCATTTATAATTATTGTAATTGTTTTAGTCGTTCTACTTATAGCCTCATTGATTATTGGTAAAGAACTTGAACAAGAAAATAAACGATTACGTGAAAAAGAAAATGAGAAGCTTACTGATTACTTTATGAAGATATAATTCTTATTCAACTCCCTCGAAATGATTCAGTTTCCTCACTCAGACTCATGAGTTCGCAGGATTTCAGCCTGAGCATGATTATGAGAAGAAGCAAAGAAAGATAAGAGCAGTCTTAGATAACGTTAAAGGGCATGCGGAAATAGAGACTAGAACTAATGTTTGGACGTTTTATAATGTGTCTCTATACTTTTGCTAAAAGGGGATCAGAGTAATAGGCATTGGATAACATTGTAATGATCCCTCGCTTAAAATCAATTAGAATGATAGGATAAATATCTTGATCAAAATAGTAACAACTGAAGGAATAATGGAGGCGATAAAATGGGTAGAGATTTAAATATTTTGATTCAGGAAAGTCTTAAAGAGTTGGAAGGAACTGAAATAGATATAAACGAACAGCTTAAAAAACTGAAATCACTAAGCGATGTAATGATACCTCAAATGCCGGACTCGCTAAAGTCGCTGCCTGAAACTTTAACTCAACTTGTGGACACTGTGCATAAAGCATCGAAAGCCATATCTACTACCTACGATCTTGATCAAGATGATACAGCAAAGGTAATAAACAGCATTATTTCTACAAGTACATACTCAAATTCACTTACATTCCCAATAGATTTTCATGTTAAACTCCTTAAATTTGTAAAAACACAAATACCAGAAAAAATTGCGATACCAAATGAAAATGATGAAGAATCAAAAGTTGAATATATAACCAGAGAACAAGTACAGGAATTGATATCCGATCTCAAACCACCTGAAGGAATGGATCTTAAAGTTTTCCTTAAATATTTCTATTTTCCAACAGTAAGACTGATCATTGTTCTTTTGACTATTTTTTTAAATTACACTGAGTTTAAAGAGAATGCTGCAGTATTAATCCAAAATGTTCACTCCATTTCTCAAGAGCTTAAAACTCATGAGACTCCAACGATTAAAATCCCCTTCGATCAAGATATGTCAGGTGGAGAAAAATCATAAAGGAGATGAGAGATGCACCTCGCCGATTGTATAAAACAATGTAAAGTTTGCAGCTATTCAAATAGAATGGAGCAGATTACCGGTCGGCAATCTGCTCCATTTTTATTAAGCTAACGGGCAGGTTTGTTTAATTCTAAATTGCCGAATCGTCAATACAGAACGACCTTCTTAATAGAAGGTCGTTTTTACATTACTTGAGAGGAGGGTCTCTATTGTTCTGAATATACTGTCATCTAGCCATTCTGTTGTATTTTTCTCTTGGTTCATTGTGTGTTCGTAATAATAAAATTCTCTAAAGATGGAATGATCCCCCTGATCTATTTATTTGATTAAGTTATATACTATATATTTGTAAAATGCAAGTAAATTATATTCTAAATATTTATTTTTATTTCCCTAAATTCAGTTAAAATATAGAAGATCTTTATTTTATTTTATATAAAATTACTTGCAAATAACAAGTTTTAAGGGTATAAAGAAGATGTTTCATAAAACCATTTATTGAGAAGCGAAGCAGAGGAGTGTGAAGAACGTTGCTCGTTGAAAGGAAGAGGAATCAACCACTTAATACACCACAAGTTGAAAATAATCTGAGAATTATCGCAATAATAACAGCAATTTGTTTATTTGGTGATGCAATGCTTTACGCAGTATTACCTGTGTATAGCAAGGATTTTGGACTAACTGCTTTATGGCAGGTAGGGGTTCTACTATCTATTAATCGTTTTATCCGCATTCCAATTCATCCGCTCATTGGCTGGTTCTATACCCGGTATTCCATTAAAAGTGGATTAATGATTGCAATTATACTCACAATAATTACTACTTTTTCCTACGGATACTTTCAAGGTTTTGCCTTTTTGCTCGTATTAAGATGTATTTGGGGCATTGCTTGGTCATTTATCCGACAAGCCGGTCAACTTTCGATCGTTGAAGCTGTTACCGTAAGCAGCCAGCCGGGTAAGCTTACTGGACTGTTTAATGGGCTCTCAGGCTGTGGGGCTGTGGTGGGTATGGTGTTTGGCTCTCTGTTGTCAGAAAATTTCGGGGTTTCATTTGTACTTATGGGATTTGGTATATTTGCTTTGATCTCCATCCCGTTATTGTTCTTTATTCGTAAGCCAGGCAGTAATGAAATGACAAAAAAAGAATTAACACAATTGGACCAGCGAGCAATGTTAAAAATAGATTCAAAACTCCTCATCATTCTTTTTGCTGGATTCAGTGTTTCCCTCCTATTTCAAGGTTATATGAAATCCACTTTAAGTTATTGGATTGAACTGCAGGACTTTTCAAAGATAGCTTTATTGAGCTCTATCGGAGCAGCTACGATTACCGGCATTCTGCTTGCATGTAAATGGTTTTCAGATCCGATCTTAGGTTATTGGGCAGGTAAGCTTAGCGATAAATCCAAATCAAGGACGGTTTGGTTAACCGTAAGTTTTATAGCCGGAGGAATAATGTTTGCCATTTTGGGCTTGAATGTCAATACATTAGCTTGGTTACTTACTTTGATCGCCTTACTTCTTATTTCTTCTATTGTGACAACCCTTACTGATGCAGACGCTGCTCAGTACGCTTCTACGTCCTCCAATCGGCATCATGTCGTATCTTTTTACTCCATGATTGTCGATGTGGGAGCAGCATTAGGCCCTTTTTTGGGATTCACCTTACTCTCCGTGTTCGGAGATACGATGATTAACACTGCGGCCGCTCTGCTTTTATGGTTGTGTAGTCTGTTTTTATTTTATAATCATCGGCGGAAACGCTTGTATCAAGTCTCATAATGATGTAGGAAAGGGAAGGGTACAAATGAAAATTTGGGATACGATTGTTATTGGCGGCGGCCAGGCAGGCTTAGCCTCGGGATATTATTTAAAGACGAGTGGACGTTCTTTTTTGATTTTAGAAGCTGGGGGGCAGGCTGCAGGATCTTGGCCTTATTATTATGACAGCCTTAAGTTATTTTCACCGGCTAAGTACTCATCATTACCGGGTCTTCCTTTGGCATCTCCGGGGGAGCGTTATCCACTTCGAGATGAAGTGATAGCGTATTTAAATGAATACGCGAGATTTTTTGAGTTGCCTCTGGTTTTTCATACCCGAGTCATAGAGGTGCTCCGGAATAATACAGGTGTTTTTGAAATTCATACTTCTTCAGGCAAAAGGTACTTATCCCGGACTCTTATCTGTGCTACCGGATCGTTTAACAAGCCCTATGTTCCTCAAATAACCGGAGAGCAAACTTACAAAAGGTCTATAACTCATTCTGCATTTTATAGATCCCCTGAAGCATACAAAGATCAAAGGGTAATTGTTGTGGGGAGAGGGAATTCAGCAGTACAAATTAGCATGGAATTAGCGGAAGTAGCACATGCTACACTCGCAGTAAGAGAACCTGTATCTCTGGTGCCGCAGCGTATTTTAGGTCGAGATATTCATGATTGGTTTAAATGGTTTGGTATCGATTCCGTTTGGCCCATCGGTAAAAAGTTAGCCCTTAATTCATCCGTAATGGATCTAGATCATTATCGACAGCGATTAAAGGAAGGAAAACCACAACAAAGACCGATGTTCAGTGCCTTTTATGAAGAAGGAGTGGTTTGGGAAAACGGTGAGAAAGAGAAGATAGATCAGGTCATATTTGCAACGGGTTATCGATCAAATTATGAATATTTAAAGAGGTTAGATGCTTTAAATGTGAATGAAGAACCGTTACAAAAGAAAGGGGTAAGTACTGCTGTAGAAGGACTTTATTATGTGGGAATACCTGGACAGCGGTCTTTTTCATCTGCTACACTTCGTGGTGTTGGACCCGATGCTCGATATGTAATCGATCAAGCCAAAAAAATTTTAAATTAGGATGGTTAGTTTAAAATCAGAAGTCTAAATTTGTTTTTAAGATTTTAACGCTCTGCCCCTTTAATATTGAATATTGACTTGGTGATCGGATATATACATGGATGATTCAAATCATATACTTGCAAAATGCAAATATATATAGTATAACTGAATCAAGAGGTGAGCTTAGATGGAAGAAAGTCCGAGAGAACTACTACAAGTAACTGCACGCCGATTCGGCCTTTTGAATAAGAATTGTTGTAGTGTAGGGACTAATGATATATCCATGATCCAAAGCCATATACTTTATGAAATTGATCGACAGCATGAGCCATCTATGCAGCAGATCGCGGATACGCTTGGCATGGATATAACCACATTTAGCCGTCAGGTACAAACATTGATTAAAAAGAACTTAGTTAAGAAAACAACACTTCCAGAGGATCGTAGAGTATATATTCTGCATCTGACGACTGAAGGAAAATTCGTGGCTACGACGATCGATGAGAATATGAACAGCTACTTAAATGAGGTTTTCTCTTTTATGAATGAATTTGAGCGAGAAACGGTTCTCCGATCCATTAAGTTGTTAAATGAAAGTATGCTTAAATCAGATAAATGCTGTACACCAATGGGGTGATCTTCAAGATCACCCTACGTAATCAACATATACTTGCAAAATGCAAATAAAAACATGAAGAGAGGTATGTTAAATGAAAGAAATCCAATTTACACAAGTTCAAAATAATTGTTGTGCTTCTGAAACCAACAAAGATGTCGTTAAAACGGGCGGTAACCCGTCATCCAATCTACCTGTAGCCATCATTGGTGCCGGACCAATCGGACTTGCCGCAGCAGCACACCTCATTGAAAGAGGAGAAAATATTATCATCTTTGAGTCTGGAGCTGAGGTGGGAAGTCATATTAAGGAATGGGGGCATGTACAAGTATTTTCCCCTTGGCAATACAACATCGATAAAGCAGCGGCTAGATTACTCGAGAAAGCGGGTTGGGAACGTCCAGATGATGATGTTTTACCAACTGGTAAAGAGCTTTTGGAGCAGTATCTTTACCCACTATCCCGTTTGCCTGAGATAGAATCCAACATAAAGCTGAATGCAAAAGTAACAGCAGTCAGCAGAAAAGATATGGACAAAATGAAGACCTTAGGGCGTGAAAGCCAGCCATTTATTGTTCTGGTGGAGGAAAACCAATTGACAACCCTGTATGAAGCAAAAGCAGTGGTTGATGCGACAGGCACTTGGGGGAAAGCGAATCCTGTCCATAGCAGTGGGATTTGGACGAAGGAAGAAGGAGATCTTAAAGAGCATATTTATTATGGCATCCCTGATATTAATAGCAGAGATGGTGAACGATTCAATGGTAAGAAAGTGGCGGTAATTGGAGGAGGGCATTCGGCAATTAACTCAATGCTGGAACTGTCTAAAGATCCAAATACAAAAATCTTTTGGATCATGCGAAAGAGTAAAGTAGGAAATGCGTATGGTGGGGAAGACAATGACCAACTGAAGGCTAGAGGAGCACTCGGAAGTCGAATTCATCGACTTGTAGATCAAGGTAGAATAAAGGTCTTTACACCATTCCATATTCATCAGTTGAAACAAGTGGATGGTAAAATCAACATTACCGGCACGAGTCTTGGTGAAGTAAAACAAGTTGAGGGCATAGATGAAATTGTTGTAAACACAGGAAGTCGTCCGGATTTCTCGTTCTTAGGCGAGCTGCGACTGAGTATCGATCAAAGTACGGAAAGTGTAGAGACTCTAGCTCCACTTATTGATCCTAATGTACACAGCTGTGGAACGGTTCGTCCACACGGGGAAAAAGAACTTCGGCATTTGGAAAAGAACTTCTATATTGTGGGCATGAAGAGCTACGGCCGAGCTCCAACCTTTCTTATGGCGACAGGCTATGAGCAGGTGAGATCCATTGCTGCATATCTGGCAGGGGATTACGAAGGAGCCGAAAAAGTGGAGTTGGAATTACCAGAGACGGGTGTATGCAGTATAAATAATGTATCCAATCAAGTTGAGGAGAGCTGCTGTTCTCCAACACCTGCTGCGAAAGTGTCTTCTTGTTGTAGCTAAGCTACAAATAAATAATTAAAAGGGCCCGCCGATGACGGGCCTTTTTAATCTCCACTAGATTAGATTTTCGGAAATGATTTTCTCTACTATGACTACATCGAGCCAATCATCCCCTAATTTCGCATGTTTTTCATATATCCCAACTTCTCTAAATCCACACCGTTCACATAGTTTACGGCTTCCTTGATTAAAGGTGAAGATACGAGAGAGCAGCTTCCAATAACCTGCATCCTTGCACACCTTAATAAGTTGATCAAGCAGCTTGTAGCCTAAATTTTGCTTTCTAAAGTCTTTATGTACATATACAGAAAATTCTCCAACCCCTTGATAACACTCCCTTGTCCGGTAACTGGACACAGAGGCCCAGCCAATAATCTGGTCATTCAATTCTGCAACTACAATGGGATACCGATCCCCTTGGGATCGTATCCACTGGGTTCGATCTTCTAACGTTTTAGGTATTGTATCAAAGGTTGCATTTCTCTCAACTACGATTGAGTAATTATAGATCTCCATAATACCTCGAGCATCACTTTCGATTGCAGGTCGAATACGTATCTCCATTTTGCTGCCTCCACTGTAGACTATTTTCTTTAATATAAAACAAAAGCTCATCAGTAATGTTTGATGAGCTTTTGAAGAGAGATTATTGATCTAGAATGCCGCTCCAGTCCTGTATGGCCGAACCCTCCAGGAATTTTTCAGAATCCATAGCAGCCATACAACCTGATCCTGCAGCGGTGATCGCTTGACGGTACTTAGAGTCCTGTACGTCTCCACAAGCAAAAACACCTGGGATATTGGTTTCTGTCGTTCCTGGATTTACAACAATGTATCCATGAGCGTCCGTATTGATTTGTCCACCTAGGAAAGAGGTATTGGGCGTGTGTCCAATAGCGACAAATAATCCGTCCGCCTCAATCACTTCTTCTTGTCCCGTTTCATTATTAAGGACTTTTAATCCTTGAATCCCCATTTCTTTGGGAAGTACTTCTACTGGTGTTCGATTTAAGGCAAACGTTATTTTCGGGTTTGATCTTGCCCGGTCTTGCATAATTTTAGAGGCCCTTAAATCATCCCGACGATGGACTAATACGACTTCAGAAGCAAATCGAGTTAAGAAGTTAGCTTCCTCCATAGCAGAGTCTCCACCGCCTACGACAATGATTTTCTTACCGCGGAAGAAGAATCCATCACATGTAGCACAGGTACTCACGCCACGCCCGACGTATTCTTGCTCATTAGGTATACCGAGATATCTAGCTGATGCTCCAGTGGAGATAATAACGGATTCTGCTTCGATCTCAGGCTGGCCATCAATTTTGAGTTTAAAAGGTCGTTGACTGAAGTCTACTTCGCTTACAAATCCGGATTTAAACTCAGCTCCAAAACGTTCGGCTTGTTTACGCATGTTATCCATTAATTCTGGACCCATGATCCCTTCAGGAAAACCCGGGAAGTTCTCAATTTCGGTCGTTGTGGTTAACTGTCCACCAGGCTGAAGTCCTTCAATAATGAGAGGGTTCAAATTAGCACGTGCAAGATAAATGGCTGCTGTGTATCCTGCAGGACCGGTACCAATAATAACTGATTTATACATAAGAATCCTCCTTGGCGTTACAAATTAGATTAGCATGTGGTTTGATCGGTTGTACGATTCGGTTTTGTAAATATACAGCACAATTCCGGAGACAGTACTTTATTGATTTCACTTTGATTTAGCCTGTAATAGCTCCAAGTACCTCTTGTTTCTTTGAGTATGAATCCGGCATCTAGAAGTATCTTAAGGTGATAGGAGAGCTTGGACTGAGGTATTTCCATCTTTTCTACAAGATCACAAACGCAAACTTCTTCATGCTGACAAAGTTTATTGATAATGAGAAGTCGCTTCTGATCCGCTAATGCTTTAAATTTGGCCTCATAACTGGCCAAGAATGTCGCGTCTATCGTCATGAGAATATTCTCCCTTATAATAATCAAATATTTTTGATTAATTAAATATTAACATAGAGTCAGTGTTGTATCAATACATCAAAATAATTTGATAAATAGATAGATGTTATGTATGATGAATACAACAGAAATAATCGAGAGTAAGAAAGGGGAGTAGGATCATGAGTGGAATTGTAACCACATCTGATTTATCTCTCGCTGCGGATCGTTTGAAGCTTCTAGGAGATAAGACAAGACTTACGATGATGTTGCTTTTACAAGAACGCGAATGGTGCGTATGCGAATTTGTGGATATCTTTGAAATGTCTCAGCCGGCGATAAGTCAGCATATCCGGAAGCTGAAATCCCTGGATCTTGTAAAAGAAACGAGAAGAAGTCAGTGGATTTACTATTCGTTGCATGTGGAGGACAAACCGTATATTCAGGCTGTTCTGCAAAATTTACCTCATGCTCAGCAAATTCTGACGGAGCTTAATAAACAGGGATTACAATCTTCTTGTATCGGAGGAAAATAAAAAAAGTGGGTTGTATATATAAGCATATGCTTATATAATGATCTCGGAATAGAGGAGGCGGTGTATGACAAATCCTAGAGCTTATATTCTGGCACGGTGAAATTCTTACAAATAAGGTCAAAGCATGCTGTGTATGTCTTGTTAAACCTTAGAAGATAGTCAAGTTGGAGGTTTTATAGTGGTGTCGACAATATTAGCTTGTATCATTTTTTTAGTTACACTAGTGCTCGTCATATGGCAACCAAAAAATTTAAACATTGGTTGGTCTGCATGTGGCGGTGCTGTCCTAGCTCTGTTAGTTGGAGTTGTCAGTTTTCAAGATGTTTGGGATGTTACCCAGATCGTATGGAATGCAACATTAGCGTTTGTGGCCATTATCTTAATTTCATTAATCTTGGATCGAATTGGATTCTTTGAATGGGCTGCGCTGCATATGGCTCGAGCAGCCAAAGGAAATGGGATTCGAATGTTTGTGTACATTAGTATACTCGGTGCAATCGTAGCGGCTTTCTTTGCAAATGACGGAGCCGCACTCATTCTGACACCGATTGTGCTTGCTATGGTACGAGCCCTGAATTTTGATGAGAAAAAAGTGTTTCCGTTTATCATTGCCAGTGGTTTTATTGCAGATACAACATCGCTTCCGCTGGTTGTAAGTAACCTGGTCAATATCGTGTCTGCCGATTTCTTTGGCATCAGCTTCAACGAGTATGCCAGTCGGATGATCATTCCAAATATTTTTGCTTTGGTGGCAAGTATTCTTGTTCTTTATATTTTCTTCAGAAGAAGTATTCCTAAGCGATTTGACGACTCCGATCTTAAAGCTCCAAGTGAAGCGATAAAGGACAGAGCCATGTTTCGGATATCTTGGTACGTACTCGCCATACTCGTTGTTGGTTACTTTGTAAGTGAGTTCGTGGGTATTCCAGTTTCTATCGTTGCTGGAATCATCGCTTTAGCCTTCTTAATGCTGGCAAGAAGAAGTCCTGCTGTACAAACGAAAGAAGTAGTTAAAGGAGCACCTTGGAATATCGTATTCTTTTCAATCGGGATGTACGTTGTTGTATATGGACTACGAAATGCAGGCATGACAGATCTCTTGGCTGATGCAATTGCATCTGTGGCAGAGCAGGGATTATTTGTAGCAACGATGGGAATGGGATTCATTGCAGCTATTCTTTCATCCATTATGAATAACATGCCGACAGTAATGATTAATGCGCTTGCTATTGATGCGACTCATGCTACAGGAGTCATAAAAGAAGCTTTGGTTTACGCAAACGTCATCGGATCTGATTTAGGACCTAAAATTACTCCAATCGGTTCATTAGCAACGCTTCTATGGCTGCATGTACTTTCAACGAAAGGCATCAAAATATCATGGGGAACCTACTTTAAGACAGGGATAATTATTACGATTCCAACCCTGTTTATTACACTCTTAGGTTTGTACCTATGGCTCCTCATTTTATAAAAAATATAGTTTGGACTTATTAAAGGAGAGATAACAATATGAGTGAAAAAACGATCTATTTCTTGTGTACTGGAAACTCTTGCCGCAGTCAAATGGCTGAAGGCTGGGCTAAAAAACACCTTGGGAACGAATGGAATGTGTATAGTGCAGGAATTGAAGCCCATGGATTAAATCCAAATGCGGTAAAAGCAATGAACGAAGTGGGAATTGATATTTCCAATCAAACATCCGATATGATCGACCCAACTATTCTGAATTCCGCTGATCTTGTCATCACTCTTTGCGGTGATGCAGCTGATAAATGTCCAATTACTCCACCAAATGTTCGCCGTGAACACTGGGGATTTGATGATCCAGCGAAAGCCCAAGGAACAGACGAAGAAAAATGGTCAGTATTCCAACGGGTACGTGATGAGATTGGACAGCGTATCGAAACGTTCGCGAAAACGGGCCAGTAAGCGTACAAAGTAAGCCGAGATTAAATTCTCGGCTTCTTTAGGGATAGAAGTTATCTTAGAGAATTTGGAGGAAACCAGCAATGAGTTATCATGAACTTATTAAAGATAAAGTCTATATAGGTGGTGCTGATGATATTGAACAGGCGGTAAAGGAGCAAGGGATAACGGATGTGTTTGACTTGCGGGACGGTTCAAGTGGCAACTTAGAGTTACGTGAGAGTACCACTCGTCACCATTTCCCTATCGTTGAAGATCAAGATCATCAAGACGAATCGATTAAAAGGGCTATTCATGCTGTTAAGAAAGCAGTGGATGAAGGGAAGAAGGTATACTTTCACTGTTCAGGAGGGCGTAATCGTACAGGAACGGTTTCAACAGGACTTCTGCTTGAATTAGGACACGAGAAGGATGTAGATTCTGCTGAACTAACTGCAAAATCTAAGAGACCCGATATCAATATTAAGCCTGAAATGAGAGATGCACTTCGCCGATTATATAAAACAATGTAAATTTGCAGCCAAGCAGTTATTTTATTTATATAGACAAATAGCATGGAGCAGATTGCCAGTCGGCAACTGCTCCATTTTCATTAAGCTATTCCAGCTAATAGCTTGTCAATATTTAATTATTAATTGCGACTTCATGAGGTGGTATACTTTAAAAAGGGCATGATAAATAACCGTCCCCTTCGGCACAGGAATATATTTCATATCTTTGAATTTCATTCAACTTATTCTAGCCGAAATGCTTCTTTCGAAGTCAAGATAGCAAAAATCCAGTGGATGAGTTTGTTTACACAAGCAATTACCGCTACTTTGAAAAGCTTTCCTTCAGCACGCTTTTGTCGTAGTAAGTTCTTAATTTCTTGTTTCTATTACTACGAATACCACATTGCACAGCTTGATACAGGGCTGTACGAAGCCTTCTGGAGCCGTGTTTCGTGATTCTGTTTTGGGTTGCCACAAACTTACCTGAAGCAAATACACTGGGATCAACACCAGCAAAAGCCACCAGCTTCTTTGCGTGATCGAATCGATCGATTTCCCCAATCTCAGCCAAAATTGTTGCAGCAATTTTAGTACCGATACCAGGTATCGATTGGATTAAATCATATTCAGGTAACTCTTCAACCAGGATCTCTATCGATTTATCAAGGTCTGCTAGATGGTCCTGGTATTGAAGAAGCAATTTAATGAGCAGTTGCATGGAGATCAGATGACTTGGAAATGCCGTCTCCTTAAAGGGGTTTCGCTTAGCTGCAGCCATTAGAATTTGAGCACGTTCCAAACTCCATGAGGTGGATTTGCCTCGTGCGATCAGGTGGTGTATCTCTGTTGAAATTTCCTGCTCCGACATTTCCAGGATTTCTTTAGAGGTCGGGTGTAAAGCTAGGAATCGAAGAGAAACTTTCGAATAGAGGTCACCGAACACACCATGGTATTCAGGAAAAACCTGATCTAGAATAGCCTGGAACTGCAGCTTCACTTGAACATACATACCCGTTAAAGATTCATGCTGACGCGTGAGATAGCGTAAATTCATGAGATGCTGCCCCCGTTTTTTGATGGGTTCGAATTCTTCTTTATAGAACAGGGCCCCAAGTTGATAGGCATCAGCAGCATCCGTCTTGACGCGTCTCAAATTAGTCTTTTTAGCTTCATATGAGATTAACGGATTAATGACGATGTATAGATACTGGTGCTCATCCAGAAACTGAACAACAGGGCTATGATAATGACCTGTTGCCTCCATCACAATACAAGGGCTTATGCCTGCAACTGATTCTACCGCTCTAACATAATTAAGAAAAGCCGATAATCCCTCTAGATCATGATTAAATCTAAAGATCTTCCCATGAGCTTCTCCGCGGTCTAAAAAAGCTTGTGCATGGCTCTCTCCCTTGGACACATCCAAACCAATGACTGGATTCATGACATCACTCCCAAAGTATATTCACCGGTAACCCCTAACCTTCTTGTTTTCCACACTATCGCATGTGATACGGGATCAACGTCCCAACCAGCCTAACCATGGTTGAACAAGTAGGGGGGATGAACAGAATAGCTCTCGGGATCCAAGTCCCACGGGCAGATACGCTCGATCCCCGGCTACCGCTATCTTACGACCAAACAAAAAAGAGGTCGACCAGAAAGATCTGGTGACCTCATAATACGAACGGGCAGATTAGTTTAACAAAATTAAATTAAAAATAGTTTAAGTTTAAGTCAAACTTCCAACAGATAAGGCGGACTTGTTACCTAGGAGTATATATTTTTTTAATCCTTACATAAACCACAGTGAAAGATAAATAAAAAAACATCTTCTACTTCAAAGTAGAAGATGTTTAGAATCATTAACAAAGTGCTGTGAAGTAGCTTGTCCTTCCCTCTTTAATGAGAGTCATCAACCATCTTAGAAAAATTCTTATCACTAATTGTTCTTCTAGCTGTAACGTACCGTTCCTTGTAGTATGTTTCCGAAAGTTTACTTACTCTTACTCCTTTACTGCTCGAGGAATGAGCAAATTGTCCATCCCCTATGTAGATCCCTGCATGAGATATTCCTTTTCCACTCGTATTGAAGAAAACCAAATCTCCCGTTCTTAAGTTGCTTTTTGCTACCGCAGTACCTGTTTTGGCTTGAGCAGCCGAAGTTCTAGGAAGTTTTTGATTGAATTTATCAAATATGTACAATATGAAGCCGGAGCAATCAAAGCCACTTGCTACGGACGTTCCACCCCATTTATAAGGTGTTCCTACCACTTGGCTAACTTCTGATTGTAATTTTGATTGGTCATTAGCAAATGCACTTGTGGTTCCAGAAGAAATAATAATAACAGCCCCTAATAGAGACATAATAATTTTTTTCAAGTATAATATTCTCCCTTCGATGCCTACGGAGTTAGCTTAAGGGTTCGGTAGAAGGTTACCTATATATAACACTATTTTGAACAATTCACCCAGTGTGGTTCCCCCGTTTTTAATAGATTAAAATTCGGCAAAATAATTAAAATATTGTAACACTAATCACTGTAGTGTATAAATCGAGACTTGTCAATTATAACCTTTAAAATTTGTTGCTTCTTATGATTTGATAAGGATTTTTATCTAACATATCGAGATTTTAAATAAAAATTGACAGACTAAAAAAAGTTCATCAAATTTTGTGACATATAACCATAACAAATTTGTAATAGATATGTCTTTTTTAATAATCAGAAACTGTTTCAGCTGTAATCAAAAATAACCGCCCCAGTTACTGGGAGCGGTTATAAAAGTAGTTTTAATGTTATGCAGCCATGTTACGACATACATCTGCACATTTAAAACAAGCTTCCGCACATTTTTGACAATGGTCATGATTATGTTTTTTGCACTCATCACCACATGCTTGGCAAATCTCAGCACACAATGAGCAAATTTCTTTGATAAATGGTGAATTACTGCTCATTGCTGTTGCAGCAAAAGAGCAGATGTCAGCACAAAGCCGATCTAAACGGATACATTCTGCCATCATTTTAGTGTCTTCTTCTTTTAAACAAGCATCATAGCAGTGATTACAAGTCACCATACATCGTAAGCATTCCTCTATACATTGTTTATACTGTTCATGTGACATTTCCATTCTCCTTTCAGTGATTAATTCTTTACATACGTAATTACTATTTACAATTAGTCCTCGATACATACCAGATTCCTCAAGGCCTTGTATTTCAATAAACCAAAAATGTGCAGAATATATGGAGATAATGAGTCAAAATAAAAAAAATTCTCGATATCTTTTCAAAAGCTAAGATGATTAATGATCAGCTTGAAGCATAAAAATCACTTTGAAAAGCTATTTCTCTACCATAGCCGGAACTAAGAACTTTAAATAGATTAGTCGTGTTTATGCACAAAATATTCAAATTTCAGGCGTATAATAATATAAACCTCCTAATGGAGGAATAATGTTGGGTTATAAGGTGATCGTTGGTTACGAGGTCACAATAGTATTTCTGAGACACTCACTACTCCATATATCAGAGAATTATAAGTGTCATAGATTTAGACATAACTAACAGAACGGTGGTCACATATGAGAATGAATCGAATAGCTTTTAAATTAGGAATTATTATCGTATCTCTGCTGTTAACGGTTCTGCTTTCCTTGGGATTTGTCGTTGATAAAATCTTTTCGAATATGTATTATCAAAAATCAGAACAAGATGTGGCCGAAATGTCATCCCATTTTGTCGAAATGGTACATTCTAGTAAGAGCATACCTACGGATTTGATATCCACTATGGCAGAATTTTCGAAGGTGGAGATCTTTGTTTTAGATAGGCAAGGAGAATTATTAGGAAAATCAAGTAAGGCCTCTAATCATCATGTAAATTTCATTACCGCAACTGAAATCAATAGATTACTTAACGGAGAATCATTAATGATAAACTATAGTACTGAGAATGGAGAATCCTACCTAATCTCTGGTAAACCATTGTTGGATATTGGGGGTGGAGTTCTTGTGATTTCTTCACTTGATATCGTTAATTCCTCTATACTGGAGGTAAGACAGCTCTTATGTTTAACTGGATTGATCGGTTTTATCATAGCGGTGGGTGTTTCATTTTTTTTATCAAGAAAGATGTCTGGACCTTTGGTTCAGATGGAGAAAGCTACTAGAAAAATAGCTGCTGGTCATCTTGATAGTAGAGTAGAAGTGAGTACTAGGGATGAAATTGGTTCATTAGCAGCTGCAATAAATGATCTTGCAAAAGACTTGCAACGATATCAAGATACACGTACTGAGTTTTTTGCTAATATCTCACACGAACTTAAAACGCCAATTATGTACCTTGAAGGTTATGCAAACGTAATATCAAAGGGACTTTATGAGACTGAAGAAGATATGAAAAAATACTTAGACATCATATCACAGGAAGCTAAACGGCTTAATCGCTTGATTATTGATTTATTCGATTTATCCAAGATGGAAGAAGGTAAATTGACAATATATAAAGATGCGGTATGTATCAATAAAATTATAGAACAAGTTGTCAGTAAAGTGTCTATGAGAGCGGAGAACAAAGGGATAACAATTAAAAATCATATTGACCTAGCGTTGATAGTTAATGGTGATCCTGGTCGACTTGAACAAATCTTTTTGAACTTATTGGATAACTCCATTCGGTATACGAAGGAGGGCTCTATAGAAATATCAGCACAGCAAGTTAATAATACTATGGTATGTATTTCAGTTACAGAT
Source organism: Paenibacillus urinalis (assembly GCF_028747985.1). Taxonomy (NCBI): domain Bacteria; kingdom Bacillati; phylum Bacillota; class Bacilli; order Caryophanales; family Paenibacillaceae; genus Paenibacillus; species Paenibacillus urinalis. The sequence goes on along the minus strand of NZ_CP118110.1, from coordinate 171,103 downwards.
ACGGGATCAGGGATTTCAAAAGAAGAACTCCCCTTCTTATTTGAAAGATTTTACCGGGTCGAGAAATCAAGGTCGAGAGAACATGGAGGAACCGGTCTAGGACTTGCCATAACGAAAATGTTGGTTGAGTTACACAATGGATCTATTCGTGTATCTAGTGAGGCAGGGAAAGGAACAAGATTTGAAGTGTATTTAGAAAAGGAATATTAGAGAAGAGCACTTTGCTAGTGCTCTTTTCTTAATTTTTGAGAAGCAAATTCTTATTTCAAAATAACTTTTTATGTATATTAAGTTCACCTTCCAGGAAATATTTAAAATGACTTTGGAATTTGTACGATTAAAATGTGTCGTCTGTAAGGTTTATATGTCTGACTGCTCCATATTTTCTGCAAATTTAGTGGTTATAGTGAGTGTAAATAAAGGAGGAATTAATTATGTTCAAAAACAAAAAATTGATGATCGGTATTATTACACTAATCACAGCGCTTATGCTTTCTGCGTGTGGTGGCGCTAATGATGAAAATCAAAATGAAAATGCGGACATGAATCAAGGTACAGAAGAAAATACAGGGATGGATCACTCTGAGATGAATCATTCGACTTCAGGAGAAGTACCAGAGAATCTAAAGGAAGCAGAGAATCCTAAGTATCCTGTCGGTACTAAAGCTATTATTAAAGAAGGGCATATGGAGGGAATGAAAGGCGCTGAAGCAACTATTGTTGGTGCTTATGATACTACAGCCTATGCGATTTCTTATACCCCGACTACAGGTGGAGAACCCGTAGAAAATCATAAATGGGTAATTCATGAAGAACTAGTTGATGCAGGTGAAGAACCATTAGCGCCTGGGGATGAAGTACAAACAGAAGCTTCTCATATGGAAGGTATGAAGGGGGCGACTGTTAAAATTGACTCTGCTGAAAGAACAACAGTGTATATGATTGATTTTACCCCTACTACAGGTGGCGAAGAAGTTAAGAATCATAAATGGGTAACAGAAAATGAGTTAGCACCAGCTGCTAAGTGATTTGTCTTAAAAAAGCAGAAGAGAGCATCGTACAAGCCTTCTTCTGCCTTTTATATTCTAAGATTGATTTTTATCACTTGTCCATTTATACCCTACCCCCCATACAGTGTGTAAATAATCATCAGCAGGAAAATCTACATCTCTAAGTTTTTTTCTTATATTTCGAACGTGAGAATCAATGGTACGATCATCAATAAAAACATCATATCCCCAAATCTTACTGATTAGATGTTCTCTTGAGAAAACTCTGTTTTGATTATTGAGGAAGAGATCGACCATATAGAACTCTTTGGGGGTTAATTCAATCTTTATATTCTTATAAAGGGCTTCAAACGAATCTTTTATTAAGGATAAGCCTTTAAAGGATAACTCATTTATTTCTTCTTCAGTCTTTCCCCTTCGAAGTACGGCTTCTATCCTTGCGACCAATTCAGTATCATCAAATGGCTTCATTACATAATCGTCAGCACCGATCTTTAAACCCTTTACAATATCAGATTTTTCACTGCGAGCGGTAAGCATAATGATTGGAATGTTCGAAGTTTTTCTGATTTTTTCGCATGCTTCCCAACCATTCATATCTGGCATCATTATATCTAATAAAATTATGTCTACTTGATTTGATTCCAAATAAATCAATGCATCTACAGCTGAGTTTACTTTGATACATTTATACCCTAGGGGGGTAAGATAAAGCGACAATAGATCAAGCATTCTCTGTTCATCGTCTATTATTAATACTGTAATCATAATTCTATTTACTCCTCGTGTTTTGTATTGAAATAGATGTTTAAATAACGAAGTATCTTTTATGTTATAGGATCTAATGATACAACTTCAAGCCTTAAAATCAACAGATACCTAGTTTTGGAAAATTTGAACTTTTTGTCTTGACATACCCCCTGGGGGTATAGTAAATTGAAACAGAAGTGATTTATGTAATATAGGGCCCATTCAACAAGGCCCTTTAAAAAGGGGTTTTATATACGGTGGGGGGGTATATAAACTCATTTAATTTTATCTATAGGGAAACACTATAAAAAATGATATTGAAGGGAGAATTTTAAATGAAAAATATGACTTTGCAAGTTGAGGGAATGAGCTGTCAGCATTGTGTGAACTCCATCGAAGGTGCACTGAAAAGTATAGGGGTATCTGGAAAGGTGGATTTGAACAGCAATACTGTGGAGATAACCTATAACGAAGATAATACAACATTAGATCAAATTAAAGAAACCATTGAAGAACAAGGATATGATGTTATGTGAATTTTAATGGACGGAGAGTGAGTACATTGGAAACAAGTTCAACTCCAATAAAACAAACAACTTTGCGGGTGAGCGGCATGACTTGTGCCGCCTGCGCAAATCGCATTGAAAAAGGATTGAGCAAACTTGATGGTGTGACTTCAGCAAACGTCAACTTTGCTTTGGAAAAAGCAAGTGTTAATTATGATCCTACTAAAATAAGTATTGAGAATTTTGAGCAAACCATCCGTAAGTTGGGTTACGAAACGGTAAGCGAAGTCGCTCAATTTCAGCTTGAGGGTATGACCTGTGCTGCCTGTGCCAACCGGATAGAGAAAGGTCTAGGAAAGTTGCCCGGCGTAACGAATGCAACCGTCAATTTTGCTTTAGAGTCGGCACGGGTTGAGTATTCTCCTGATGAAATATCAGTTTCTGATATGCAAAACAAAGTCAACCAGCTAGGCTACAAAGCCATCTTAATGAATGAAAACGAATCTGCTGAAGATCACCGGGAAAAAGAAACTAAGCGTCAGAAACAGCGGTTACTCATCTCAGCAATCCTATCATTGCCGTTGTTGTGGAGTATGGTTGCCCATTTCTCCTTCACATCCTGGATTTACATGCCGGAGATCTTTATGAATCCATGGTTTCAATTAATACTTGCAACACCAGTGCAATTTTATATAGGTTGGCATTTTTACGTTGGCGCCTATAAAGCTCTTCGTAACGGCAGTGCGAATATGGATGTACTAATCTCGCTAGGTACTTCTGCAGCTTATTTTTACAGTTTATATTTAACAATGGATTGGTACTTAAGCGGCAGCGATATGCATCATGGTCCTTCTTTGTATTTTGAGACAAGTGCGGTTCTCATTACATTGGTTGTCATGGGTAAATTGTTTGAAGCCCAAGCTAAAGGACGCACTTCAGAAGCTATTAAATCCTTGATGGGACTTCAGGCAAAGACAGCTCTAGTTATTCGTGATGGCCAGGAATTAACAATGCCAGTAGACGAGGTTTTGGTTGGTGATATCATCCTTGTACGTCCTGGAAACAAAGTGCCTGTAGATGGTGAAGTCATTGAAGGTGAATCTTCAATAGATGAATCCATGTTGACGGGAGAAAGCATACCTGTCGAAAAGAAACCCGGCGATGCGGTAATTGGAGCGACGATTAACAAAAAGGGTATGCTTCGGGTTCGAGCAACGAAAGTTGGCAAAGAAACTGCATTAGCTCAGATCGTGAAAGTCGTAGAGGAAGCTCAAGGTTCGAAAGCTCCTATTCAACGAATTGCCGACAAGATCTCGGGCATTTTCGTCCCAATCGTTGTTGGTATCGCAGTGTTGGCCTTCTTAATTTGGTACTTCTTTATAACTCCAAGTGATTTTGCCGGATCTTTAGAAAAGGCAATTGCGATTCTTGTTATTGCATGTCCTTGCGCACTTGGTCTTGCGACCCCGACATCCATTATGGCAGGATCCGGACGGGCAGCTGAATTCGGTATTCTATTCAAAGGTGGCGAACACCTAGAACAAACTCATAAAATTGACACCATCATTCTGGATAAAACGGGGACTGTCACTAAAGGGAAGCCAGAACTTACAGATGTAATAACAAATATAGATAAAGTGGAGTTTCTAAGACTTGTTGGTGCCGCTGAAAAAAATTCAGAGCACCCGCTTGCAGAAGCAATTGTTGCAGGTATTCAAGATCGAAATATTGAGATTCCAGCAACCGAAGCGTTTGAGGCTATTCCCGGTTTTGGCATCAAGGCTTCCGTAGAAGGAAAGAATGTCCTGATCGGAACACGTAGGCTGATGGATAAATACAGCGTGAGCGCGAAAGAAGCCTTTGAAAACATGGCGACCTTGGAGGAGTCTGGAAAAACTGCAATGCTAGTTGCAATTGATGGTCAGTATGCCGGAATGGTGGCAGTAGCGGATACTATCAAAGAGACATCAAAAGCTGCGGTTAGCCGATTGAAGGATATGGGAATTCAGGTCATTATGATCACTGGGGATAATGAACGAACTGCGAAAGCGATCGCCGCTGAAGTCGGCATCGACCATGTTCGTGCGGAAGTACTTCCAGAAGGTAAAGCAGAGGAAGTAAAAAAACTTCAAACAGAAGGTAAAAAGGTTGCTATGGTGGGGGATGGAATTAACGATGCTCCGGCACTCGCTACAGCTGATATCGGAATGGCAATCGGCACTGGCACAGATGTTGCTATGGAAGCTGCGGACGTTACGTTAATGCGAGGGGATCTATCTAGCATTCCGGACGCTATATATATGAGTCGTAAGACAATGAGCAACATCAAACAAAATCTTTTCTGGGCTCTTGGTTACAATACCCTTGGGATTCCGATCGCAGCTATCGGTTTGTTGGCGCCTTGGGTCGCGGGTGCAGCTATGGCACTGAGTTCAGTTTCCGTTGTTCTAAATGCTTTGCGATTACAACGTGTGAAACTCTAGCATTAATGATCTACATGGGGGATTAGTTATGGGAGAAAACATTAAAATTGCTGTCAATCCGCCAATACAAGTTGGCGGAAGCCTCTTCACTCCTGAGCAGTTAGTAAAGATCGGTACTTTGGCAGATAGTCAAACAAAATTAGAAATGACACCATTCAAGCAGCTTTACATGGAAGTACCGGTCAATCAGAGAGACAGAATTACAAAAGAGCTAAGGGAAGCTGGATTAGAAGTTTATCCGTCTGGATTTGTGGTGAAAAGTCTAATTGCTTGTAATTTTTGCAAAGGAGCAGAAGATGCCGGTTTAGATACAGCACTAAGGTTAAATGAAGCGATAGCTGGAATTGAAACACCAACACCAATAAAAATTGGTTATGCAGGTTGCGGACTCGGAACAAGTGAGCCATTGTTAAAAGATATTAGTGTAGTCAAGATGAAGAGTGCATTCGATATTTATGTCGGTGGTGAACCGAAGGGACTAAAAGCTTCCATTGCAACTAAGTTACTAACTGGACTAGTGGCAGAGCAGCTGGTTCCGGTTATTAAGGCCATTATTCATTATTACATTGCTAATGCCAAAGGAAAAGAAAAGTTCAGTAAGTTTGTCAATCGGGTCTCGCTTGATGAGCTAAAGCGTGTAGCTGGATAATCAACACAAAGAAGAAGGAGAGAGATGAGATGAGTAGAAATTCTGTTAAGATTTATACGATTCCAACTTGTAGTGATTGCAATTATGCTAAACGATTTTTCAATGAACATCAGGTATCCTTTACTGAATATAATTGCGAAGAGGATGCCACGTATGCAGAAGAGGTTCGGAAACTAACGGGGAAGCAGATAGTTCCAACTATAGTTATAGATGATAGAGTATTCGTGGGGTTTGCTGAGAATCTTACTGAAATAAGTGATCGGCTGCATAAGTAATTCCCTTCTAAATAGGAATTGTTTTAAATGGAATGAAAGCAGATCACAGTAAGGGGAAAATCCATACACCGTACACAGTGTCCTCTCTATCAACAGAATAAATTTAAATCATCATTAAAGAGCAGCAGGTCAGATCATCATGATATGCTGCTTTTCTTCTATTAAGCGCGTGCCCAGCCAAGCACGCATCTTCTAGCCGGTGAAAGTCCGGTCACGGGAGGGGCCAAGCCCCTGTGTAGCTAGGATACCTACGTATGATGAAAACTGTGCGTAGAAGCGTATCGACAAAAGTATCTGTCGGAGACAGAGCGAGCAACATACCAGGCCGTAACATCAAGTGAATCCTGCCGCGTCGTCAAAGAGGCCTCGCAAGAGGGACAAGGGGAAGCCGAACCCCGGCTAAACCGTAGCAAAGTGGTCTATAAGTCCAAAAGACGAAATGATCTACTTGCAGGAAGGGAGTCCGAGGGGCTCATAATACTGAGGAACTGCAGGACAACACAACCTGCAGGAGGGAAGGAGCCCTGCTTTGTGCATGTTTTTTTAGGAGGTACGAATTAGTGAATACCAAACGGCTAACGACACCAAAGGAAAACGTTCAACAACTCCAGAAGAAACTAGGTCATACGGCCAAGGAAAACAAAAGCGCAGATTCCACGCGTTGTACGACAAGGTCTATCGAATGGATGTATTAGAGGAAGCCTGGCGGAGAGTACGAGCTAACAAAGGATCGGCTGGCGTCGATGGAGAAACATTTTCGGATATTGAGGAAAAGGGAGAAGCGTTTTTCCTGTACGAATGCCAACGACACTTGAAGGAAAACAAATACCATCCACAGCCCGTCCGCCGGCACTACATTCCGAAGAAAGACGGGAAGCAAAGACCGCTGGGCATCCCAACCGTCCGAGACCGCGTCATCCAGATGGCAGCGAAACTGGTCATGGAACCGATCTTTGAAGCGGACTTTCAGGAATCCTCATTTGGGTTCCGTCCAAAACGAAGTGCGAAAGGGGCACTGGACCGAATCCGAAAAGCCTGCAACCGAAAAGGAAATTGGGTGGTCGACGTCGACATCCAAGGTTACTTCGACAACATCAACCAAGAGAAACTGATGAAACTGGTAGAGATGCGAATCAGCGACAGGCGCGTCCTGAAGCTGGTAAGGAAGTGGCTGAACGCGGGAGTGATGGAGGAAGGAAAGATCAGGCGATCCGATCTGGGTACACCACAAGGTGGTGTGATATCCCCCCTGCTAGCGAATATCTATTTGAATTATTTTGATATTCTGTGGGAACGACATGGCAGTGAAAATGGGGAACTTACGCGTTACGCGGATGACTTCGTTGTCGTATGCAAAACGAAGAAAGATGCAGATCGGGCGTATGCACTCATACGTGCGATTATGGAGCGTCTGGAACTGACCTTGCATCCGACGAAAACGCGGATCGTAGGATTATGGACAGGAGAAGAAGGGTTTGATTTTCTAGGCATGCATCATCGCAAGACGAAAGCTGAGACATCCTCCGGAAGAGTGTACTACACCACGCAGCAGTGGCTGTGCAGTAAAGCGGAGGAACGCATCCGGGAAGTGGTAAAAGAGCGCTTAGCTCCGTCCAGCCAAAGACACAAGTCACTCGCGGAGCACATAGGTTGGCTGAATCCGAAGATTCAGGGGTGGCGCAATTACTACCACACGTCCTACAGCCAACGAAAAATGGCGAAGTTAGATTGGTACATTGTGCTGCGTTTGGCAAAGTGGTATGCAAAGAAAAGACAACGTTCTCGGTGGCAAAGTGCAGTCCAAGAAGTGAGGAACATGGCGAGTCAATGTGGACTCAAAACGCTTTTGTAATCTGTATGCACATGAATGACGAACATCGGAAAGCCGTATGAGGGAAAACCTCACGTACGGTTTGATGAGGAGGGGCTGGTTTACCCAGCCCTTTACTCTAGTAACGGGCAGGTTAGCTTAATGTGAAAGAAGTATAGTAGAAACAAAAAAGACCGCCTTTCATGACGGTCTGTTCATACTATTTTTCTTTTTTTACTTTTAGAAGTCTTAGACTGTTTAGGGTTACAATCAGTGTTGCTCCCATATCCGCAAGAATAGCAAGCCATAGGGTGAGCCATCCTGGTACAATAAGCACTAATGCTAACAACTTGATTCCTAAAGAAAATGCTACGTTTTGTTTAATAATCATAAGAGTTTTTTTACTTAGACGAATTGTGTACGGGAGTTTTCTTAAATCATCTGCCATTAAAGCAATGTCGGCTGTTTCCAGAGCTGTATCAGTACCTGCGCCGCCCATGGCAATGCCTACGGTGGAAGCAGCAAGTGCAGGTGCATCATTTACTCCGTCACCAACCATCGCTACATGAGAATAGCTTTTCCGAAGTTCTTTAATGTAATTAAGCTTGTCTTGGGGTAACAGTTCTGCCTTGACCTCGGCTACGCCCAACTGGCTTCCAATTGCTCTAGCTGTGGCTTGGTTATCCCCAGTAAGCATAATCGTCTTTTTAACCCCGATAGAATGCAGTTCTTCTATAACTGATTTACTGGAATCACGAACGGCATCGGCCACTGCAATCAAGGCAATCACTTCTTGCTTTGTACCCAGTACCATAACAGTTTTACCTTGAGTCTGCAGCGTGCTAATTTGCTTGCGTACCGTATCTATAATATTTGAGTGAAGTTCTTCAAACAGATTAGGGCTCCCAATAAAGTATAGCTGGCCATTAATCGAAGCTTTTACACCCTTACCTGTAATTGATTGAAAGTCATCAACGGAATGCGAAAGGTCAGCACCCAATTGTTCCGCTTTCCGAACAATAGCAGAGGCAAGCGGATGTTGTGAGCCTTTCTCAATTAATGCAGCAATCGAAAGAACTTCGCTCTCAACATTCCTGTTAAATAGGGCGATATCTGTTACTTCTGGGAATCCTTTTGTCAAGGTGCCAGTTTTGTCAAAGGCTACAGCTGAAATGCGCCCGACTTCTTCTAGGTGAATACCACCCTTGATCAAAACTCCATTCTTGGCAGCATTGCCGATAGCGGTGACAATTGAAATCGGAGTGGAAATAACCAAAGCACAAGGACAACCTACTACAAGGAGCGATAAACCACGATATATCCAATCTCCCCAATCAGCACCAAACAGAGGTGGGACGATGGCGATACCAATAGCTATTGCCATTATCGCAGGTGTATAATATTTAGCGAAACGGTCCACAAACGCTTGTGAAGGAGCTCGTTCGGCTTGAGCTTCTTCAACAAGGTGAATTATTTTAGAAATAGTTGTATCTTCAACTCGTTTGGTAACTCTAACTTCAAGTAAGCCTTCTTCGTTTAGCGTACCTGCAAATACTTCATCATTAATAGTTTTTGTAACAGGGACTGATTCTCCCGTAATTGCAGCTTGATTCAGCGTCGAAGTACCTTTAATGACAGTACCATCCATAGCAAGCTTTTGTCCTGGCTTGACGATCATTACATCTCCAACCTGAATATCATCTACATTCACCGTTATTTCAGAAGAACCGCGTCGAATTAAAGCTTCTTTAGGGGCAATGTCCATAAGGGACCGAATAGATTGGCGTGCCTTTTGCATTGAGTAGCGCTCAAGCGCCTCACTTATTGCAAAAAGGACTACAACTACAGCACCTTCGCCCCATTCTCCGATAGCAGCAGCCCCAATAATAGCGACTGTCATAAGTGTATTCATGTCAAACTGAAACCGAAATAGATTCTTAATTCCTTTTATAAATAGATCATAACCGCCGATAATTATTGCAGCGCCAAATGTTAAAGCAGGAATTAATCCTTCTTCTCCATAGCGAGAGGAAAAAAAGTAGCCGGCAGCCATAAGTATTATAGAAAGAATAACATTCCAATTCTCTTTCCAGAAGGGTTCCTTTTTTTCAACGGTTCTTTGTTTTTCAGGTGATACCTTTAAGTTTTCAAAAGACCCGGCCTTTTCCAACTCTTCCACGGTAGCATTTCCATAAACGGTTATTTTGGCTGCTCCGAAGTTAACCTTTGCATCCGATACACCGGGAAGACTTCTTACATTATTCTCAAATTTACCTGCACAATTAGTGCAAGTAAAACCCTGTATACGGAAAACTTGTTTTTCACTGTTTTCCTCTTCATGTTGTTGCATGACTCATCAACTCCTTGCTATGCATCGAGGCTAGTTGAACTAATTGACGTACATGATCATCTTCCAATGAATAGAACGCAAGCTTTCCTTCTTTTCGATATTTTGCTAAACCAAGTTGTTTTAGTGTGCGCAGATGATGGGATGCAGTAGCTAACGAGGACCCAGTAATATTTGCCACATCACATACACAAAGTTCCTGTTCTTCGCATAAAGCATAGGCAATCTTCAATCGTGTTTCATCTGCGAGAGCTTTAAACATCTTCGCCATTGTAGGAATGTCTTGTTTTTGTAAATCATTTTGTACTTTACGCACTTTCGGTTCGTCATAACAATAAATTTCACAGCTATCTTTCATGTTATACCCTCCATTCACTCAAATAACCGTTTGATTATTATCAGAATATCATATTATAATTATTCAATCAAACCATTATTTGATTGTTTAGTGAAGGGGCTAACGCATGTACGATGTATTTTAGTGATAGGAGCGGGACAAGCTGGTTTTGCTACTGGGTATTATCTTAAACAGACTGGTTTAAGCTTCTTAATTATGGATGCGGCAGACGAAATTTTTTCCTTTCCTCTAACGGGCTGTACATTGTTCATGATTCTATTCGTGGAAGATCGCTCCGAAATTACTATCAATAATTTTCTCGAGTATTATGTACTGGACTACATGAAAGGAAAAACATGTAGACGGCTACGATTTGCTTCCCAAACAGCTGAAGACCTTGTTTGAAGACCTTAGCGAAGGCTTTAGTGCAACACAAGGGCCAATGTCGGTGAATCTAGAGATCAGGTACAATACATGCAAAGAGAGAATGAATTTATTTTCAGGATAAACTCTTAGAGAGAGGATGTTTTGTATAAAAAGACACGAGGTGGCATCTTTTTATGATGCAAATGAAAAGAAGCCCATTCTCTGATTCCTGATGGATAGAAGAGAATGGGCTTCTGATGAGTATTTAATTATTTATGTTTCTTTAAAATATCAAAGATGATCTCTGCGTTATTTGTATTGTCGATCAGGCCGGAGAAGCGATGGCTTCCTGGACCGTAAGCATAGACTGGCACGTCTTCACCCGTATGTCCGCCTGTAGTCCAGCCAGTGAACGAACGGTTATCGATAATAGTTTCGATGGCATTGTCAATTGTCGTTACATCTGCGTCTTTAGCTACGTCTTTTACAGATTGAATTTCCTCAGCTGTTAGCTCAAGCTTTAGATAGTTCTTAAGCGTTTCTTCTACGGAAGCACCTTCCGCAATTCGAGCTGCCATGAAGTCTGGAGTCCGTACTGCAGCTTTGATCGGATCCACGAAGAAGTTATATTCTCCGTCTTTTCCGAGTGTAAGTCCGCCAGTTGAATGGTCTGCAGTTGCTACGACAAGGGTTTCGCCGTTCTCTGTAGCAAAATCAATAGCTGCCTGGAATGCTGCCGCAAAATCCTCCATTTCGCTCATAGAGCCAACGATGTCATTATCATGGCCTGCCCAGTCAATCTGGCTGCCTTCAACCATTAGGAAAAAACCATTTTCGTTTGTGCTCAGACGATCAATCGCTGTATTAGTCATTTCGGCTAGAGAAGGTGTTTCGCTAGTACGATCGATCAACTTGTCCATTCCTCCGTCAGCAAAAAGTCCGAGAATCTGCTCATTAGTATCTGCGAGCAGGGCGCTGCGATCAGTCACATAACTGAATCCAGCTTCTAGGAACTCATTTGTCAGGTCACGATCCTCACGTACAAAATTAGATTTACCTCCACCTAATAAGACATCAACTTTGTGCTCACCATTGATCAATTCATCATAGTAATCATCTGCGATCGCGTCCATATTTCTCCGGCTGATGTCATGAGCGCCGAATGCAGCCGGTGTGGCATGGGTAATCTCCGAGGTAGCAACAAGCCCAGTGGATTTCCCGTTTTCCTTTGCCTGCTCCAATACGGTTTTGACTTCCGATTCGTCATTATCGACAGCGATGGCAGCGTTATAAGTCTTAACACCAGCAGACATTGCGGTAGCCGCAGAAGCGGAATCCGTCACGTTTTGCGTGTCGTCATCCGGATATGTCATTTGAGTTCCGACAAGGTAGGGATCAAATACGGTTCTCTCCATCACTTTCGTAGAAGGATCATTCTTCATATAACGGTAAGCGGAAGTATAAGAAGTTCCCATGCCGTCACCTATGAGGAAGATAATATTCTTGATTTGTTTTTTCTCTACACTGACAGCCTGTACGGCATTTGCTTGTCCGGCAGACAAGACTGTAGAAGCGGCAAAGACCAGGCTAAGTGCTGCTGCAGGAATTGCTTTCTTTGATAATTTCACGATAATTCCTCCTCTTAATCTTACAGATGAATGCATGAATCTTTGTTCATTTGTTCAATAATATGAAGATTATCATTCGACTGTAAAAAAGCACCAAGCATTATGTAAACGTGGAGTAAAAGGTATACAAAAGAAAAAGTTAGATAATCAAAAAAAGAGGGAGGCGATTGCAGAAGTTATAATGTAGATCAAAAACCATATTTCTTCTACAAAAGAAAGGGCATAATATCAATCATGAATACGTAACGAATATGGCCAACAGTAATTGAGTATGCACATAATAGTTTTTTAATCTGAGCGGAATACATAACAAGGAGGAGGGATTTGAATTGTCACATAACCACGATCACAACCATACACATGGTGCAAATAAAAAGGTGTTATGGATATCATTTCTTTTGATAACATGTTACATGATTATTGAAGCTATTGGAGGTTTTATTACAAATAGTCTTGCACTTTTGTCGGATGCAGGACATATGTTGAGCGATTCGATCTCCTTAGCAATTGCATTACTTGCCTTTATTTTTGGTCAAAAAGTAGCGAGTCGAAGTAAGACCTACGGGTATAGACGCTTTGAAATTTTAGCAGCAGTGTTGAATGGTGCTACACTCATTCTAATTGCGTTGTTTATTTTCTATGAAGCAATTGATCGCTTTGCAAATCCCCCTCAAGTTGCTACAACCGGAATGCTCATTATCAGTTCGATTGGATTGTTGGTTAATATTCTGGTTGCATGGATAATGATGCGTGGCGGTGATACAAAAGAAAATCTGAACATGAGAGGAGCTTTTTTACATGTACTAAGTGATATGCTCGGATCTGTTGGTGCTATTGTTGCTGCTTTACTCATTATGTTCTTTGGTTGGGGGTGGGCAGATCCACTTGCAAGTGTTATTGTTGCAATACTTGTTTTAAGAAGTGGCTTTTACGTTACTAAAGATGCGGTTCATATTTTAATGGAAGGAACACCGAGTAATGTTCATGTTGAGGATGTGGCTCGGACAATTGAAAAAACAGAAGGAATTCAAAGCATACATGATTTGCACATATGGACCATAACTAGTGGACTAAATGCACTTTCCTGCCATGCTGTTGTGGATGATCAGCTAACCGTCGGAGAAAGTGAGCGAATATTACGTGAGATTGAACATTTGCTTGAAAATAAAGGAATCATGCACATCACGATTCAACTTGAGACACGGGTACATCAGCATGATAACTCGATTTTTTGTGAAGTAAAAGAAAATTAGCACATCCTCACTAACCCATATTTACAATGTCTCAATTCGAAAGCCAATTTTATATTTCAAGAAGTACAGTCGGTCAGTAGGACCGGCTGTATTTTAGTTATGGAGTCTGATGCTAGTTCCAGCATGTAAAGGTGTTGGTGTTTAGTATTCTTCCTTTGAAACAAAGGGATTATATACTCTGAGATTTATATTAATGAAAGTGGAGTTAGCTACGATCCTTTAGCTATAAGGTTTGGTCAATATTTTGAACAATTATAGTTTTTTAATTAAAACTACAAATTGTAGTATATAATTGTGATGCTTATTAACCTAGACCACATCTGTAATCGTAACCCAAACAAGATTATGTTAGATGGAAATGAAAAAAGAAGGTGTATGTTTAGAAAATTTGAAAATTTAGTATCGTGGAAATCGGTCTTGCATTCAGATTGCGGAGGTAAAAATGAAGAAAGCAATAATATATATCGTCGGTTTAGTGTTGACTACTTATATTTTCACAGGCTGCAGCTCAGAGGGTTCTAATAATAAAGCATCAACTATTAGTATCGCTATATCTGAAGCTCAAACAGATGAAGAACAGAATGTGCGAGTAACAGCAACTTTAAATGACGCCATGACGACTACGCAGGAATCGTGGTTTATGTTTGAAATTCGTAAGGGTGGAGGTCCCACCTGGATACCAGGTGAATATGAGGGCAATGGAGTTTATGCTGCAAAAGTTAATTCCGCAAACTTAGAACAAGGATCCTATGAATTATTTGGACATTTTTATGCTGGTAGCGGAATTCATTTTTCAAAAAAATACATTCCTCAAAGCTAATTAACAGTTGAGCAAAGTGCCTACTGTATGGGAAATAGCACCTCTCGATATTTTTCAGTTGAACATGAGTATATAAATATTTTTGTTACCAGATTCTTCAATTTTATATTATACTACTCATTGTAGTATTTATTCTATAATGGGTAGTAGAGGGGTTATTAGCGATGAACGAAATGGTACTAGAACATTTTGATTTTTTAGAAATGTGGAGACCGATTGTAATTGTAATAGCAGTTTTATTATCAATAGCTTACATTCTATCTATTAAGAAATTTCGTAATCGTTTTAATCAAAGTGAACCAGTGGAATTGAGACAAATTATATTGTTTTTATCCGGATTAGCAACACTCTATCTAGCTGTTGGAAGTCCAATTAATGCGCTTAGTCATCACGTTTTGTTTAGCGCTCACATGCTGAAGCAAGCTTTATTATATTTCATAATGCCATTGTTAATTTACTTAGGGACCCCAGCTTGGTTGTTACGTCCTTTATTAGAGACAAAGTTTTTTAGGAATCTGGGAAAATTTTGGAATCAACCTATACTAGCTATGCTTTTATTTAATTTCGGATTCTCCGTATACCACTTTCCAGTCATATTTAATATATTGATGGAGAACCCTCTGCTTGGAATCCTATATCATACATTTCTAGTCATTACCTCATTTCAAATGTGGTGGCCTCTTATCTGTCCTATTCCGGAACTAGATCGGCTATCCAATGTCAAAAAGCTAGGTTATATTGCAGCTAACGCAGTTCTCCTTTATCCAGCATGTGTTGTTATTATTTTTTCTGACAAAGTACTCTATGAACCGTATGTAAATGCACCTCAGCTATTTTCAATTTTGAGCCCATTAGATGATCAACAATTAGGTGGGATTATTATGAAGATGACGCAAGAGGCAGCTTTTGTTGCAGTGCTTGGGATTATTACAGCTAAATGGTATCGAAAGGAGAAGCATGATGACCCATTAGAGATTTCTGAATTTAAACATAATACTTAAAGGACATTTTCAAATGATGCAAGAATCTATACGTAGAATCAAAAAAACAAACAAAATTTCGAGGTGAACAATGAATAACACACGTCAATTGTCAAAAAAATTAGTTATCTTCACTTCACTAATCATTATTTTATTACTTTCATTATTTTTGATAAACCAAATGAATCAAAAATCAGAAAATCCAGCAATGGTATTCGAAGACGCACCTGTGACAGAGAACCAACCAACTTTGGGGAGTAAGGAATCTAAAGTATCTATTGTAGAGTTTGGAGATTTTAAATGTCCGTCCTGCAAGGCATGGGAAGAGGAAATGAAGCCAAGAATTACGAAGGACTTTATCGAAACAGGTAAAGCTTCATTCTCATACATAAATGTTCTTTTTCATGAAGAAGAGTCGAGGACTGGAGCGCTTGCGGCAGAAGCTATTTGGATACAAGATCCTGAAGCGTATTGGACATTTCATAAAGAGCTATTCAATGCACAACCACAAACAGAGCAGCATGATGAACTTTGGTTAACATCAGAGAAAGTTTTGGAAATTGCTAAGCAGTTCACGCCAACAATTTATCTTCAGAAACTGGAGAATGATATGAAAAGTATGCAAATCCAGGAGCAAGTTAATATAGATAATGAACTAGTACTTAAATATAACGTACAGCAAACACCTACAATTATGATAAATAATGTAATGGTATCTAACCCATTTGATTATGATGAGATTTCTAGCTTAATAAACGCTCAACTTAAGGAGTAAACTGGGAGGGGAAAATGGTGGTTTTACGAGACCAAACATTATACTTGGCTTGGATTGTTGCAGTGACTGCTACGTTAGGGAGTCTATATTTTAGTGAAATAAGAGGATTTATTCCTTGTGAATTGTGTTGGTATCAAAGAATACTTATGTATCCTTTAAGTATCCTTTTAGGAATTGCCGCTTTTTACAGCGACAAAAATATAAAAAAATATGTACTTCCCTTATCCATCTTTGGTGCCTGTCTATCCTTGTTTCACTATTTGCAGCAGAAGCTACCTGGCTTTGCATCTATTAAACCGTGTACTAGTGGTGTACCATGTAATATTCAGTACATCAACTGGCTTAACTTTATTACAATCCCTTTCCTAGCGCTAACCGCCTTTACCTTCATTTCATTATTATTAATACTAACCAAGGCAAAGTAAGGTGTTTTAATACAGTCATAGTAAAGCAAAAACAAGTTATCTGAACTTGTTTTTTTTATGAGGAAATTTATATGCCGACAATTGATGAATACTTGCTCATATGATAATTTAAATACATCACTAGTTTAGGAGGAAATTCCCAAAATGTATGATGTTATTATTATTGGTGGAGGACAAGCAGGACTAGTATCAGCTTACTATCTAAAACAAAATTCAATCAATTTCTTAATTTTAGATAGTCAAAAGTCGATTGGGGATACTTGGAGAAGTCGTTATGACTCCTTGCATCTGTTCACACCTAGAATGTACAGTAGCTTACCAGGTATGGATTTAGCAGGTGATCCTCAGGGGTTGCCGCATAAGGATGAACTTGCAGATTATCTAAATGATTATGCTAAACATTTAGAGTTCCCTATTCAAGGAAATACACAAGTTTTATCTTTAACTAAGGAGGGGGGCACATTCAAGCTCATTACAACTCAAGGAGAATTCGTTACTAAAAATGTAATTGTAGCTACAGGCCCTTTCCAGAAGCCACATATTCCGTTATTCAGCAAAGCTCTTAGCAATTCAGTAATACAATTGCATTCCTCACAATATAAAAACGAGAAGCAACTTAAGAAAGGTGTTGTACTAGTTGTAGGTGCAGGAAACTCCGGAGCTCAAATAGCATGCGAATTAGCTTCAAACTATGAAGTGCATCTCTCTGCAAGTGGAAAAATAAATTACAAACCTTTACATATACTAGGGAAGAGTATCTTCTGGTATTTTAACAAATTAGGTTTCTTAACAGCTCATCGAAAGAGTACGCTAGGTAAATGGTTATACAAACAACCTGAACAGATCTATGGGAAAGAATTAGAGTTACTAATAAGGCAAGAGAAAATTAAACTACATTTGAGAACTAATAAGATATATAAAGATCAGGTTTACTTTGAGAACGAAGAATCTCCAATACATATTGATAATGTTATTTGGGCTACTGGTTTTAAACGTGATGATCAATGGATAGATATTATTGAGGCGTTTAAAGAAGGGGAGATTGAACACTCGGAGGGGGTATCCGTAGTCGAGGGGCTATATTTCGTTGGTTTACCATGGCAGACCTGTAGAGGATCTGCACTTGTTGGATGGGGTAAATATGATGCTCAGAGAATTGTTGATCATATTGTTAATCATAAGAATAGTTAACTATATTCATTAATATGATATCAGGTAATATCTCTTAATCGTAATCCTTTCGTTTTTTTGACCTTTACTATAAAATAAGTAGTATTGGTGAATAGGAAGGTGATTTATAAGATGGAGCAGAAAGCCCCCCTTATTGAAGATTGTGATACTACATGTCTTGGCTCTCAGGATGATTATAAACAAGTAAAGACTGAAATGATTGAAGAACATGTGGCAGTTCAAGTAGCAGACTGGTTTAAGGCATTTAGTGACCCTACTCGAGTTAAAATAATTCATGCTTTATTACAGAGAGAACTATGTGTTCATGATCTTACTGTTCTTCTTGAAATGGGACAGTCCGCGATTTCTCACCAGCTGCGTTATTTACGAAATATGAGAATCGTTAAGCGTCGGAAAGAGGGAAAGACTGTTTTTTATTCATTAGATGATACTCATATTGAACAAATTTTCACGCAAACCCTTCAGCATACTATGCATGAAAATTAAACATTAAAAGCATCTGCTTATGGCAGGTGCTTTTTTATTTTGATCTCATACAAATTATTGACAATTAAATTTTCATTTGCGTATAATGTGTTTAAACAAACATATGAGTATTTGTTCATATATTGAATTTAGCTTTTTGAGAGGAGTGAGGGGTTACATGGAAGCACAGCTACAGAAGGTTAGAAAAGAGTTAATATTAGATGGATTAGACTGCGCGAACTGTGCTATGAAGATTGAGAACGGCGTTAAGAAAATTGATGGAGTTAGTACCTGTTCAGTAAATTTCGTAACTAAAACTTTAACTTTAGAGACTGAAGAGGGAAGAGAAGAAAGTATTGTATCAAAAGCAAAAGAAAAGGTGAAGACATTAGAGCCTCATATACGCGTAATTGAAAAAGGTAAATCTTCATCAAGAAGTAGCTCCAAAGATACAGAAGAACATCAAAATCATGAAGATGCTCACCATCATTCCCACGACCATGGAAATGAGAACACAAAACGTATGTTAATCCGGTTAATTATTGGTGCCCTTATTGCTGCTGGTGCTTGGTTCTCTTCTTTTTCGGGCTATATAGAGTTCTCGCTGTTTGCATTAGCTTATATCATTATCGGTGGCGACATTGTATTCAGAGCAGTCAAAAATCTTTTTAGGGGTCAAGTTTTTGATGAAAACTTTTTGATGACCATTGCAACGGTGGGCGCTTTTGCAATTCAAGAGTATCCCGAGGGTGTAGCCGTCATGTTATTTTATCAAGTTGGTGAGATGTTCCAAAGCATCGCCGTAAATCGTTCTAGAAAATCGATCAGCTCACTCCTGGATATTCGCCCAGACTATGCAAATTTAAAAATAGGTAACGAGATAGAACGTGTATCTCCTGAAGAAGTGAAGATCGGAGATATCATTTTGGTAAAGCCTGGTGAAAGGGTTCCTTTAGATGGCAAAGTCATTGACGGTGTATCTGCTATGGATACCTCTGCTCTAACCGGAGAATCTGTTCCAAGAGAAGTGGAGCCAGGTCATGATGTGCTCAGTGGCTTTATAAATAAAAATGGTGTATTAACCGTGGAGGTAGCTAAGGAATTTAGTGAATCTACTGTATCAAAAATTCTGGATTTGGTTCAGAATGCGAGCAGTAAAAAAGCTCCAACAGAGAATTTCATCACAAAATTTGCCCGCTATTATACTCCAGTAGTAGTGATCATTGCTGTGCTTCTTGCTGTGGTTCCTCCTCTTATTATAACTGGAGCTACTTTCTCAGAATGGATATACCGTGCACTTATATTTTTAGTTATCTCTTGTCCGTGTGCATTAGTGGTCTCTATTCCACTTGGCTTCTTTGGAGGGATTGGAGCAGCCTCAAAAAATGGAGTGTTGGTTAAAGGAAGTAACTATCTGGAGGCCCTTAATGATGTGAAATATGTCGTCTTTGATAAGACCGGAACACTGACAAAGGGAGCATTTACCGTTACAAACATTCAACCTAAAGGGGAGATTTCTAAAGAGCAGCTTTTAAGGTATGCTGCTTATGCAGAAGCTCACTCAACTCATCCCATCGCCGAATCTATTCGAACTGCCTATGGTGAAAGTATAAATGAGAATGAGTTAGAGGATTATAATGAGATTTCAGGGCATGGTATCAAGGTAAAGATTGATGGAAAAGAAGTACTTGCTGGTAATGCAAAACTAATGAATCAAGAACATATTCGTTATGATCAACCAGCTGACTTTGGAACAATAGTACATCTGAGCATTAATAAGGAATATGCAGGGTATATCGTCATTTCTGATGAAGTGAAAGAAGATTCCTTAGAAGCCATTCAATCATTGAAGGAGCTTGGAATCAAAAAGACAGTCATGCTCACCGGAGATTCTAAAACGGTAGGAGAAGCGGTTGGGCGCCAACTTGGATTAGACCAGGTGTACGCAGAGTTACTCCCACAGAACAAAGTAGAAGAAATAGAAAAATTAGATCAAGAAAAGACATCTAAAGAGAAAATTGTATTTGTTGGTGATGGAATTAATGATACACCGGTATTGGCGAGGGCAGATGTAGGAATTGCAATGGGCGGACTTGGCTCTGATGCTGCCATTGAAGCAGCGGATATTGTCATCATGACCGATGAGCCATCAAAGATCACAACGGCTATTCGGATAGCGAAGAGGACAAGAAAAATAGTGTGGCAAAATATCATTTTTGCTCTCGGAGTGAAGGCAGTTTTCTTACTGCTAGGTGCATTCGGCATTGCAACGATGTGGGAAGCGGTATTCTCAGACGTTGGGGTTACTTTGTTGGCTGTATTAAATGCAGTACGAGTAATGAAAAGCTCATAAGGCATCATAAGCTTTCATCAAACACCTTTAAGTAAACAGACAAGGGTTAGAACTTGTCTCTTACTTAAGGTGTTTTTTTATGAGTTATTTTTAGAACAACAACTCTTAGTCATTCTTTACTTCCACCTTCAAAAGTTCTAAAAGAATACAATATTACATCGCTTACATTATTGAATGAACATATCTTCATGTGTTAGTCTGAACTAGATTTAATTTCGATTAGAAAGGAATGTTCTAAATGAAAAAAAGTTATCAACTCGTGATTATTGCTTTGGTATGTATTTTATTATTCTACTTCCCATCAATTGCTCTTGCTCATACTCAAATTGAGGAGTCCTTTCCTAAAGATGGTGAGGTTGTTACCACAGAATTTAGTGAGATCACTTTGACGTTTAATACGAGTATAGAAGTGTTAAGCTCCTTTAAGTTATTTGATCAAAATAACCAAGAGGTCCCTTTAAATGATATAACCCTGGATATGAATAAGATGGAGAGACATATATCGGATGGAACTGATCTTAAAAACGGTGAATACACGGTTGAATGGAAAATAGTCGGGAAGGACGGTCACCCGATTGAAGGCGATTATAACTTTACAGTGGACCTGCCCGAAGAGCAAACAGCGACAAGCTCAGAAACCAAAATAACTGAGAATATTGATACCACTGAAACCACTGGAAATGTCGAAACTACACCAAACACGGAGGAAGTCTCAGCCTCTATTGAGGCTCTCCCTGGAGAAGAGAGTAACAATAATACCTGGTATTTTGTTGGGGCAGGGATTATCCTCATTATCGTTATAGCAGCATTAATGAGACAAATAAAACGGAGGAAACAATGAGCTGGTATTGGTTAGGAGAGCCCTTTCTCTATAGTTGTTTGTCTGTCTTATTTGGAGGAGTCATTGTTTCGCAAGTTCATAAGTCAGTAAAAATACCTAATAAAGTGTTTATCCTAGCAGCTTTAGGAGTTGCTATTTTCTCATTTCTACCCGTACTCAGGATCATTCTCTTTTTTTCAGACGATGCAAGTTTTGGCCTTATTTTTAAAAATGTCATGTTATCTTTTGCCGAAGGAAAAGCGTATATATGGACCTTGATATTAACCGTGCTGTTAATCAGTGTATTGGTAGCAAGGAAAGGTAAAGTCAGTACAAGTAGCAATATACTACTATTTGTATTAATAGTATCTATTGTAGGAGCATTATCTTGGTCCAGCCATGCTTCCTCATATTTTGGACCGGTTGGTTTCTGGCCACAATTTATCCATTTATTTTCGGTTGCTGTTTGGGCAGGTATTCTCATTATTGCTGGTATGTACATGTCAAATAAAGCTGAAGAATGGAAGTCATTTCTGTCATGGTATCATCCTCTTGCTATCGTAATCATGCTAATTATAATAATATCTGGACTCTTATTAAATATCAGAACGGATCCGAATTATTTTAATTCATGGGTAACTTCTTATGGTCAATCCTTATTGTTAAAGCATCTTTTGATCATTCCACTTTTGTTTATTGCTTTCTTTAACGGTTTTTTAATAAGAAAGAAATTGAACAATTCTGCTTTCAACCCGAGGAAGTGGGTAACAGTTGAGGGGATATTTATTTTGCTTATTTTTACTGTAACAGGGTTTATGAATCAACAAGTTGCACCACATGATCTAGATCCTCAAATGATGGCTTTGTCAGCATCAAGATTGTACCTTTGGTTAGCAGATGGTGAGGTACAGGTGCCCGTTGACTTTGATGTAAGCCTATTTTCCTTAGTTCTCTATGTTATAGCTCTAGTTAGTATTGTATGGATGTATATTATTTTCAGAAAAAACAATACAGCGTATGCTGCTCTTATCTGCGGGCTTATATTTGCTATTGTTTCTTTTATTGGATCATTAACACTAGTTTCTTAAAGATTCATCTTTTGTTCACACTCAAAACAACCTTAGATCAGGGCGATGGGCCGGACTAAGGTTGTTTAATTTGTATACAGGACTTTGTCTAAGACGATTTATATTACTAACGTTATATCGAAAGTGTCGGGGGACAAGAACATATTCCCATTGAAGTCGCTATTTTAGCGGCTTTTTTATTTTATCGGTACAAGCTCTTGTCCCAAGCCAAGGACAAGAACTTGTACCGATTACCGTAATGGACAAGAACATAATCCGATTGGCGATTCGCAGGCTATTTCGGGATATTGGCGCGTGCAATCGTTATTATGACGCGTATATAAGCGGACTTCTCCGTTAAGTTGCGAAAATATTAAGCGGTGGCTGGCCGTCGATATTCGGTTCAAATATGTAGCGCGAATCCGAGAATGGCGCGTCCGCTTTTTCGAGTAACATCGGACTAATAAACATAAAAACACCTCACACTCGATTTAGCGCAGGGCTAACGCGAGGTGAGGCGGTAGGTTATGGGTCTCAGCAATTTTCATGATTCTTCTATATAGAATACTACTTTTATCTCGTAAAATAAATGTACAAGTTATAAAATTTTTTTATACGACAGATTGTCAATCCAAGTGCGACACTTCATTCTCAAAAGATTCGTGAGCTGTCTTCCAACCTAAACATTTTCTTGGTCTGTTGTTAATGAGATGGAGAGCATGTTCTAACTCGTCTTCAGATACCTCTGCGAAGTCCTTTCCTTTAGAGAAGAACTCTCGAAGGAGGCCGTTTCCATTCTCATTGGATCCTCGTTGCCATGAGGAATAAGGATCTGCAAAATACACCTTCATGGCGTGAGTGTCTTCCAGATCATGAAAGCATGCGAACTCCTTACCACGGTCAACGGTAGCCGTTTGGAAGGTGCCCAAAGGGTGCTGCGCAGTAGCTACGCCTACAGCGATTTCCATAGATAGTGCGGTACGATCTGGCATTTTAATCGCGGTGTACAACCGTGTTTCTCGCTCGATAAAGGTGGCCACACAAGCCTTGCTTTTCCCTCGGCTAGACACGACCGTATCCAGTTCCCAGTGACCAAAGGTTTCTCGGGAACGAATCTCTTTGGGACGTTGTTTGATAGAAGTCCCTACGAGGAACCGACCTCGTCTTTCTTGAGGCTTCTGTCTCTTGCCTTTGTGCCTTAGCTGTTGAACTGTCGTACGAGCCAAGCGACCTTTATAGAGCCACCGATAGATCGTTTTGAACGAAACCATGGGCTTGTCTTTTAGAGCATAGCTCATTGAAATTTGCTCAGGAGACCAGGTTTCATGAAGTCGCTTCTCTATCTCTTCACCAAGCGTCTCCGTCCACTTCCCTCGTGAACTTTGGGTTTGGCGAAGACACTGATACCGCTCGTCTGAAGCTACCGCCTGATAACCATCTGAACTTTGATTTCGTTTTAATTCTCGGCTGATCGTAGAGTGGTGTCGGTCCAATTCACGAGCAATGGCTCGAGCAGACATCCCTAGTTGCTTGAGTGCTTCTAGTTTACTTCGTTCTATTATGGTAAGATGTGAGTAGCTCATGGACTGATTCTCCTGTGTGAATTTGGTGTGGTAACTTTATTCTACACGAATCAGGCCATGGGTCATTTTTATTTTTTTTTGAACTAGGTGTCGCACTTCATATTACAATCTGTCGACCAATAAAAAATTAGTACTTATATCTACTGGTTTATCCTTTTTATTGACATCTTACATCCTAGTGGAACAACCAGGCCAGTCTATAAATAAACAAACTCAAAATGTAGAAAAAGAAACTGTAACAAAGCATGCTACATTCCCTTCCTTTTCTACAGATACTGTTGAAGAAAAGGCTTCTCTAATTGTAAAAGGAGTTCCTGATAAAGTTAACAGAACTTTTCTGAACGGCAAAGATACACCAATAACTGAATTCCAATTTAAGGTAACAGACGTTTATAAGAGTAATGAAGATTCTACAGCGAAATATATAAAAGTCTTACAAGACGGGCGCTTAGAAGACTCCTATTATAATCATCCTCTTATGGAAATTGGAAATGAATACATCTTATTTCTTGATGAGCCTATAGAGGATACTTATATCATGGTGGGAGGACCTAGCGGAAAATTTGAGTACGACGAGAGTGCAAGGAGCTTCACTTCTGTAACACAAAATAATTTAATTACTGAAGTACTTGAAGTTTTAATATCAGATAACTAACTGATAAGAAGGGAGGGTTCCTCATGAGAATCGCTAAACTATTATACCCTTTAACATTCATACTCCTCTTAATGATAAGTTGTTCTAATCGAGCAGATGAGTCTTCTTCTAATGCTTCTTTACTCATTTATAATGATAAACAATACATTGGAACTAGAGTTGAATCTTCTGCCAATTTCCCTAACAAAAAAATAGTTGCTAGTGTTCAGCAAAAAACTAAACCTGAAGGCCCGGTAACTTCCAATCTTTCTTCAAATGAATTTGATGTTGGCACAAAGATATATGAATTAGACAATAGTGAGTTAGGAATAGAGTATGAATCATCTAAAGAAATGAAGATATTTAAATTAAAAGAATAAAGAAATCAATCGATGACTCACCACAAAAAGTTGCGATGCTTATTATGAACAATCCAAGTGATAAGCATAAGATGCTCCAAAAAGCAGTCGAAACATATGTTAAAAAATTGAATTTTTGAAGCCGTTAATCTGATGAAAAGATCGACGGTTTTTTTGTGTTTAAGGCGCCTTTGAATGGAGGGAATGTGTCTAAGAGCGGTTTTGAAAGTGAAGCTACATAGAGAGCCTCTAATAAGAAATTTAACGTTCTTAGTCTTCTTTGCTGTCAGATAAATTGATAATCTCTCTTTATTTGTCGTCTCCAAGAGTTGACAAGGTAGAGTGAAATAAACTACATTATGTAAGGTAACAAAATTTTAATAATTCGCCATATCTCGAATACATATATGGCAATATTTTAGGGGTTTTAGTAACTTTGAGGCGATTTAGGACAAGTAGCGTCATCTCTCTATTAATCTTAAGGCCATTTATCTCAATGAAAGACAAAATTCGAATTTAAAAATATGTACAAGGATGGGAATTAAGTTGAAAAAGACAGCAACTGCACTTGCAATAAGTTTGATTACAGCCACTATTCTTAGCCCTGCTTATAGTCATGCAGCGTCAAGCATCAGTGATATTGATAATGAGTTGGAAAAGCTCGAACAACAGTCTAATTCGGCAACATCAGAGCAGGAAAAAGCTGAAAAGAAAAAGCAGGAAGCCGTTTACTATAAGCAAAAGCAAGAAACATATTTGAAGAGCATCATGAAGCAAATAGATAACGTAAGCAATGAGCTTGCAACTGTCTCCTACAATATTGAAACAACGGAAGAAAACTTACGCAATACAAAAAAAGAATTACAAGCTGCAGAAGAGAGGATTGCTGCTCGTGAGGACTTACTAGAATCCCGAGTACGTTTGATGTACACGGATGGTACAGTTTCCTATTTGGATGTATTGTTATCATCTACAAGCCTCACCGATTTTCTACAGCGTATGGATTCTTTAAAAATGATAGTAGACCAAGACCAAAATCTATTAGTTGAACACAAGAAAGATAAGCAGCTTGTTGTAGAGAAGAAACAGCAACTTGATAAGCAGTATACAGAGCATAAACGGCTATACGCAGAGAAGAAAGCTCATAAAGCGGAGCTAGCTAGTAAAGAGCAAGAAAAGCAGAAGCTGATTGCTGGATATGAGAAAGAGATTGAAACACAAAGTGAACTCAGTGATAAGCAAGATCAAATGTTGGTTGAAATTGCGTCAAAACGGTCGGAACTGGTTCAGGAAAAAAATGCGTTGAAAGAAGAGCAGGCTGCAAGAGCTGCGAAGGCGAAAGCCGCTGCAGAAGAGGCAGAGAGAAAAAAAACACTGCAAAAGGTTTCTAGCTCCAATACTAAATCGAGCTCCAGCAGTTCTTCCAACGGAGGTGGAGTGCTAGGAATGCCGATTCAAGGTGCAATCATTTCCTCTAACTTTGGTCCACGTGTTCACCCTATAACAGGTGAGGTAGGGAAAATGCATAATGGGACAGATTTCGCTGCCCCTCAGGGTACGAGTATTTATGCAGCAGAAGAAGGTGTGGTCATTATGGCAGAGTGGTATGGTGGATATGGTAATACAGTTATCGTTGATCATGGAGATGGTTTATGGACACTATATCCTCACATCAGAGAGAATGGTACTCTAGTAAAAGAAGGCGAATCTGTATCCCGCGGTCAAAAAATCGCTGAAGTGGGCTCAACTGGGAATTCAACAGGTCCACATTTGCACTTTGAAGTACGTGTAAATGGAACTCCACAAAATCCATTGAGTTATTTATAGAGCAGGTTGGAATAGTAGCGTAAATTAATCCAAAAAAAGTTTCTTGGTATAATAATGATTCGTATTAATAGGATCAAAGGTAGGAATTATTTTACTCAGTATAGGTCATAAAGTGCGTTACAAGAGTGGGATCTCTTGTAACGCACTTTTATTATATTTGGGAAATGGATCTTATATAGTATTGTGCTGCTAAGTTAAATTGGCATACGACTTAAAATAGTTTAAACTATAGTTTGTAGTTAGAAACATTAATTTAGAAATAAATGAAACTCTTCTGAAAGAGGTAGCGAAAATATGCGAGTAAAGAGATTCCATCTAGATGAAGAAGGTATCAATAAATTTTTTGGTTCGTTAGAGGCTAAAATAATGGAGATATTGTGGAGCAACGGGAAAATGACGATTAAACAAGTTCATGAATTAATAAACGCTGAATCCCCTATCTCACTGAACGCAGTCATGACAGTTATGACAAGACTAACTGATAAAGAATATTTAATAAAGGAATCAAGTGGCAGGGGCAGAACAAGATTAACTTATTTTTCTGCCCCCACAACAAAAGAAGAATTTATCCAGGAGCAAACCCAAGCGGTTACTAATGGACTAATTGCTGATTTTGGCTCATATATGGTTCGTAATTTAATTGATAGTCTAGACAAAGCGGATCCTGATTTAATTCAACAATTAGAGAACAAATTGAAGGAACTGAAAAATGAATAGTTATTCGAAAATACTGTTTGATCCAAAGCGGGCAGTAGGAGTAGGGATAGCTATTTGCAGTTTGGTTCTTTTTCAGATGGGCTATGTTATATACCATCAACTTCAAGATGTGCCAAGTAACCATAATATAATTCTATTGCTTCAAGCTACATTTACAGATGTATTTGTTAATCATGTAACTGCCGAAATGATCATTAATGCTTTTATCACCTTTTCAGTTTTTACGCTTGGTTATCAAGTATTTAATCAATATTTTCGCTATAAGGGTATGAAGGAACTCTTTTTCCAAATGGAGGAGTTGGATTTATCTACTGAGTACTCAGAAAGATACAAGTCATTAAATATAAAAATAAAAGTGATATCAAATCAAAACAAAATAGCAATGTCAGCTGGATTCTTCAAATCCGACATTATCCTTTCCACAAGTCTGTTAGATCAGTTTAATGATGAGGAAATCAGGGCAATCATTTATCACGAATACTATCATTGTTTTAAACGACATCCCTTTTATACGGTTCTTTTAAAAATACTCTCTGAATGTTATGTTTTTCTACCGGTGATAAAAAGTTTAGTTAACTACTATGAAATCCAAATGGAATTAAAAGCAGATCAATATGTAATAGAACAGATGAAGAGTACAAGACAGATAGGAAACGTTTTATTGAATTTGATCAAGGAGCATAAAAGTGAACCACTATTTAAAGGTGTGCATCTTGCTCATGTAGCTATAAATTATCGTCTACAACAGATTCTCACTCCTGATACTAAGCTGATCATTCCTATTTTAGATAAACATACGATTCTTATCTCTTTGATCACGCCATTAATTATGGGAATAATAATTCTGATTATCAACTGTACCTAAAAATATATCTAAGTGAAAGCTTGTAACATCAATGACTTTAAGTCATCATTGATAGAAATGTGAATTATAATCTTCTCCGCAAGCTAGACTGATTATTGAGGATATAAATTCATTCGGTTTGGTTCAGTGAGCGCTGTAAACGAGACGGATCATAACGGTAGGTAACGAAGAAAGGTCGCAGCTTAAAATGCACTGGTTCCTGCTTTGGCATGATTTCAGTAACTAGAAAGGTACAGAATAGAACGCCTGCCAGTACAGAACCTGCAATAATGACTTTCTTCATCATATCATTCTCCTCCTTGTTTAAGGGTTTTTAGAACGGTAATCGCTGATTTCGTGTGTTTTAAGTGTTGTTGTACTAGAAGCAAACCCATACATGATTTGTGTACTGTACGTGTCTTCATAATGGTCGCTAACCCCTAAAGCGTGGCCAAGTTCGTGAGATGCCGTTTTCTTATTGTGATTATCTGTTCTTCCGGGTTTCTCCATGTTATCAATATTGAAATGAATTTCGTCAGCACCTGTTCTAGGAACCCAAATGGCAGTGAAAGTTTCTGACGGATAATGAAAATCGAAGAGTGTGAGGTCTTCAATTTGGGCTAAAGTATCTTTAGCTACGTTGACTCTTCCCTGATCTTTTTAGAGTTTAACTGCAAATGACCATGCGGTTTCATACCTTGTGTAACCATCCCATCTAATTTCTTTGTTGTCTACAGAACTGCTTGAGAGAGTATGTTTTGTGACATATTCATCTGCTGCGAAAACTGCACCAGAAACGAGAGTAGCAGCCGAAAAAGATAATAGAGCTGTTGTTAGTAATTTAATTTAGAAAGCTTGGGCATGTAGTTTCCTTTTTATATTGGATAAAATAGGCTAAAATTTACAAACAACTTTCAGAGACAAAATGTTGCATGCGTTTTATTTTTTTATAAAAATTATTTTTTTAAACAGGATGAAAAGAAGGAAAGGACAACAAGCCAAAAAGACATTATCGCTTGTAGGAACTCTGGATACTTCTTCGAATGCAGAGAAAGGAATACTGAACCAATTTTTTTGATCTGGATATTTAAGTACCAAATGGGGTTTGTCGCCCCTCGCCTCCTCTTAAAGTACCTGTAGAAAAGAACCTATACCTGTCGCCCCTTAAGGATTAAACTAACGGGAAACGGTAGATCAAAACTGCATGGAGCAGTTCGCCGGTTGGCAGCTGTTCCATTTTTGTTAAGCTAACGGGCAGGTTAGTTGAAAGTATATGTAGAAGTTATTTGGATAGTATCGGGAAAAATGGAGGTGGAGAATGAGCTTTAAAGTGTTTGAAAACGAAATGCCGGATGTCTGTTCTTTAGCATATCATGCTGAATATATATTAGAATTTGACCACATCTTAGCTTTAAATCATTTGAAAGAAATAGGACGGTTAATCGTTAAAAAGATTCTACTAAATGAGAATGTAGAAATTGATGATTCTGAGCCTTTTATTAATTTATCTGCACTAATGGAAATTGAAATTTTACCTTTTTCCATGGTGACAACGCTGAAGAAGTTAGAATACTTGGATACTAGAGAAAGCTTTATTTTCATTGAAAAAAATAAAGTGAGAACACTTATTTTAGAAATTTTCGATCTGACAGCTTGGTATTACAAAACCTTCGTAAACGACCAATTTGTACCGCCCCCCTTGTTGCTTGAACCCCAAATAGGAACAGTAGTTACTCAATCTGAACATGAGACAAAACCTAATTTGATAAAGTCCGTAATTCATATCGACAACAAAAGGGTTGAAGGAGTATGGGAAAGTGTAAAGGAGAATCAAATATGTATTGAATATGAATCAGGTGAAACTTACCTCGGGCAAATGATGAACGGATTAAAATGTGGAACCGGGGTGTATCGTTGGTCAGATGGATCAAAATATGAAGGACAATGGTTTAATGATAAGGAATATGGTTTTGGTGTTAAAGAATACGCAAATGGTGATTTTTATCGTGGAGAATGGAAAGATGGGCTGTACGATGGAAACGGAATATATAAATGGAATGATGGTACTGTTTATGAAGGCGGTTGGGTAGATAATTTAGAACATGGCTATGGGACCAAAATTCATCGGGATGGATATGTGCAAAAAGGATTTTGGACACGTGGGGAGTTAGTCTTTAATAAAGATCAGCTTAACCAAAGAAAGCCTTTAATCACTGATTAGTGAAGAAAGTGATTTAATCACTATACAGACATGGTACGTTTAATGAACTAACGGTAAACACGTTAGTCCAAAAAAACAAGGAGCAGTTTGCCGATTGGCAGCTGCTCCATTTTTCGTTAAGCGCGTGCCCAGCTAAGCACGCATCTTCTAGCTGGTGAAAGTCCAGTCACAGGAGGGGCCAAGCCCCTGTGTAGCTAGGATACCTATGTACGGTGAAAACTGTGCGTAGAAGCGTATCGACAAAAGTATCTGTCGGAGACAGAGCGAGCAATATTTCAGGCCGTAACATCAAGTGAATCCTGCCGCGTCGTCAAAGAGGCCTCGCAAGAGGGACAAGGGGAAGCCGAACCCCGGCTTAATGGGTGAAGGCCACGGAAACTGCTAAGAACTTGGAGCGGCAGTGAAGAATCCTCCGGCGTAAGGGGATCGGCATGATATGAAAGAAGATGCAGTGAACTGGGGAGACCCTCCCCTGCACGGATTTTTTTTTTTTTTTTTTTTGAAACCGTAACAAAGTGGTCTATAAGTCCAAAAGATGAAATGATCTACTTGCAGGAAGGGAGTCCGAGGGGCTCGTAGTACTGAGGAACTGCAGGACAACACAACCTGCAGGAGGGAAGGAGCCCTGCTTTGTTCATGTTTTTTTTTAGGAGGTACGAATTAGTGAATGCCAAACGGCTAACGACACCAAAGGAAAACGTTCAACAACTCCAGAAGAAACTAGGTCATGCGGCCAAGGAAAACAAAAAGCGCAGATTCCACGCGTTGTACGACAAGGTCTATCGAATGGATGTATTAGAGGAAGCCTGGCGGAGAGTACGAGCTAACAAAGGATCGGCTGGCGTCGATGGAGAAACATTTTCGGATATTGAGGAAAAGGGAGAAGCGTTTTTCCTGTACGAATGCCAACGACACTTGAAGGAAAACAAATACCATCCACAGCCCGTCCGCCGGCACTACATTCCGAAGAAAGACGGGAAGCAAAGACCGCTGGGCATCCCAACCGTCCGAGACCGCGTCATCCAGATGGCAGCGAAACTGGTCATGGAACCGATCTTTGAAGCGGACTTTCAGGAATCCTCATTTGGGTTCCGTCCAAAACGAAGTGCGAAAGGGGCACTGGACCGAATCCGAAAAGCCTGCAACCGAAAAGGAAATTGGGTGGTCGACGTCGACATCCAAGGTTACTTCGACAACATCAACCAAGAGAAACTGATGAAACTGGTAGAGATGCGAATCAGCGACAGGCGCGTCCTGAAGCTGGTAAGGAAGTGGCTGAACGCGGGAGTGATGGAGGAAGGAAAGATCAGGCGATCCGATCTGGGTACACCACAAGGTGGTGTGATATCCCCCCTGCTAGCGAATATCTATTTGAATTATTTTGATATTCTGTGGGAACGACATGGCAGTGAAAATGGGGAACTTACGCGTTACGCGGATGACTTCGTTGTCGTATGCAAAACGAAGAAAGATGCAGATCGGGCGTATGCACTCATACGTGCGATTATGGAGCGTCTGGAACTGACCTTGCATCCGACGAAAACGCGGATCGTAGGATTATGGACAGGAGAAGAAGGGTTTGATTTTCTAGGCATGCATCATCGCAAGACGAAAGCTGAGACATCCTCCGGAAGAGTGTACTACACCACGCAGCAGTGGCTGTGCAGTAAAGCGGAGGAACGCATCCGGGAAGTGGTAAAAGAGCGCTTAGCTCCGTCCAGCCAAAGACACAAGTCACTCGCGGAGCACATAGGTTGGCTGAATCCGAAGATTCAGGGGTGGCGCAATTACTACCACACGTCCTACAGCCAACGAAAAATGGCGAAGTTAGATTGGTACATTGTGCTGCGTTTGGCAAAGTGGTATGCAAAGAAAAGACAACGTTCTCGGTGGCAAAGTGCAGTCCAAGAAGTGAGGAACATGGCGAGTCAATGTGGACTCAAAACGCTTTTGTAATCTGTATGCACATGAATGACGAACATCGGAAAGCCGTATGAGGGAAAACCTCACGTACGGTTTGATGAGGAGGGGCTGGTTTACCCAGCCCTTTACTCTAGTAACGGGCAGGTTAGTTTAATTAAACAAGGGCATAATATTCCCAAAAAAATATGGAGGGAATGTTTTTGTCTAGATGGATTATTTCATTGATTTTTATTTGTTGGATTTCTGTTGGAATCAACAATAACTTACTCATCGCATCAACTAAACCTACGCTAACTTTTTCGGATTTTGAATTGTATAAGTTAAAAACTATTGCTGATTTCAAACTTTTTACACCGTCTTCCTCCGTTCAAAGCTATAAATTAGAAATTAAGGAACCATATCCGTTTGATCATAGTCGATCAGTCTCAAAAGTTAGACTTCATTTTTTTGATGAATCAGGAAAGACATATCTGTTTGGAATTGAAGAACATAAGGCAGTTGGATATAAAATGAACCGGGTTGTCACTAACATCGATCTTCGCAACCAATCAAGTACAACAAGAACTATAGTCGAGGAATTTAAGTTTAATGGACATGGAGAGAAAATTAACATGAATGGAATAGAAGGGCGATTTGAACAATGGGCTAACCATAAATCAGGAGGATACCTACGATGGATACAAGATGGTACTTTCATTGAAATCCAAAGCGGAGATTTAACTAAAGAGGAAATGATCTTGATAGCAATATCAATGAAATGATTCAGTGTTTAAGGTGACGGGTAAATTGAAGACCAAAAAAGCAATGGAGCAGTTGGCCGGTTGGCAGTTGCTCCTTTTTCGTTAAGCTAACGGGCAGGTAGTTTCAACGTAGATGCTGGCTAGTATATAATAAGTAAAACCGTTTTTGCCTGGAGGAAAACAATGAAAGAAAATAAAGAAAAGGTCTATTACGAACGAGGAACGGTGGAACTTCGAGAAAAAAGCATAAGAGCCCAAAAGCTTGTGAAGGCTTATAATGACTGCGATCCGGAAGATGAGCAAGAGAAAGAACGATTGATTAGAGAACTATTTGGCAGCGTATGTGAAGGTTTTAGTATCGATCATAATTTTCACTGTGATTTGGGTTATAACATTCATGTTGGCCGTTACTTCTATGCAGGGTACAATTGCACCATATTGGATATGGCAGAGGTTCGTATCGGTGATGATTGCATGATAGCACCTAATGTCGGCATTTACACGGCTGGTCATAATGTTAATCCAAAGGACCGAAATAAATCTGGTTACGGTATTCCTGTAACGATTGGAAATAATGTTTGGATTGGAGGGCACTGTGCAATTCTTCCAGGTGTTTCAATAGGTGATAATTCCATTGTGGCAGCTGGTTCAATTGTAACGAAAGATGTGCCAGCAAACACGATAGTCGCGGGTAATCCGGCCAAGGTGCTCAAGCACATTACAGAATGATAAAGGACTTTACAGATATTGATTAAGCTAACGGGAAACGTAAGTTTAAAACAGAATGGAGCAGTTGCCGGTTGGTAGCTGCTCCATTTTAATTCAAACTAACTTCGGGATTATGTAACAGAACTAAATAAACTCAAATATCATCTTATGTCTTCCTAAAGAATTTACGACAACCGATAAAATACTAGGGGTTTTAATAAGGAGATATTTTGATTGAAGACGAATTAAAGGAATATATTGAACTAAGCAAGCAGCTGATGCAACTAAAGCTGAAGAGCACTGATGAAAATGGGGTAATACTTGAGGAAAAGCTGACTAAAGGAGAACAACAGCAGTGGATGCAGCTCGCAAACCATTAGATATTCTCTATAGAGCTACAAAATAGTCCAACGTTTGACAAATTATATTCCATACTATGTATTTAATGACTGTGATAAGGGTATCATAATAATACACCATGAGAAATTACTGAATTAGATCGCCGCCTACAAAGAGGGCGGTGTTTTAAATTCGAGTGGTTTTAGTCGGAATTGAGGTGTGACAATGAAAGACCTTAATTATTTGTCTGATTTGGAAAATCGGTTTGCGTAAAACTTTAGGTTCAATTAGAGAAAAGAATGACCAAGAAAAAGAAGAATTGTTATTTGTTTCTTTCGAGAATAAATTTATCAAAAGGGTTAAGTGAAATTGACTATTGGAGAGAATTTACATATAATAGAAGAAACGCTATATGAAGAAGAGAGCCATCCGTATGGATGGCTCTTTCTTTTGTCCCAGACATATGATCAAAATACGAGTTTTGACTAAATGTATAATAAATAGTTTACGTAATATATATTATGACAACCGACTTCCTTCATATTTTTTACTGACCCCATAACGTGAGACAAATTAAAACACCTTCAAGAAAATGCAACCATGTCGTAAGATATGGAGACAATCTTGGAGGTGTTTTTCGTTGGCAACTAGAGTTAGTTATCCTGTTGAAGTCAAAATGAAAGCTATTGAGATGAGGTTAGCCGGTATACCGGTAAAAGAAGTCATGGAACAATTGGGCATACGTAATAAGACGCAGAAGCTTGTTGGCCTCCAGCTGCTCCGCCAGCTCTTGCTCCTGCGCGATGATCGTCAGCGCCCGTTCCGCGAGAACGTCATCATGCGCTTGCGTCTGCTGGAGACGCGCAGCCGCCTCCGTGTTGATCAGACCGATGAAAAGCTCCACGTTCCGGCGCGAATGATGCTCCAGTTCCTCGATCTGCTTCGCGTAGCCGCTGCCATTGCCTTATTTGAGCTGTTGCAGCTCGTAGATCGCTGCCAGTTGCTCGATGAACACCTCTTGCGTCTCTAGGCCGCTTTCCGCCGCCAGCCTCTCGAGCTTCTCTTTCAATTCCGGACTGGCCTGAGCTTTATTCTTTAGATTTACTAGCTTTAATTTTCTCCACTGCTTCAGTTAATTCAACGGATGCTAATTCCTGTTGGAAGGAAATCTTTTTCTGTTTTGCGTGAATATCCCCTCCCCCTTCAAAAACTAATGTTTGATCATCTTTAATTTTTAACTTCCCTTGATAGACCCCTACCGGTACATAAGCTTCTTCAGAGGTAACGGACCCCTGATACTTCCTCAAGAAGATTAAATAACGTTCCTTGCTCTTTACAAGTTGCGTATCACCAACTTGGTAGTCTCCCAATTCAAGCACCTTTATTGTTGAATTTTTTAGCGAATTATCTCCAACGAAAACATCTTTAATTTTTGCGTCAATTAGTGTGAACTTAGCATTTTCGTATTCTATTAGTTTCTTGGAATCTCCAGGTATAATCTCTGCAACTACATCTGAACTATTAGTCAGTTCTTCTAGAGATTCATATAGCCGAATTGTTGCAGTTGAGCCAGCTGTTTGGTCTACAATTTGCGTGGTCGCAATATTTGATGTTGCAGTATTAGTAGCAGTTGCAGTATTTAATGGCTTTTCTACATTCGAACATGCCGCCATAGCTATACATGACAGTAATATAATAATAGTCTTCTTCATTTTGCACCTCCAAAATTTAATGTAAAGCGTTCATTCCGCTAATATCATCCGGCCTTGGCGTTAAATACCCTTCATACAGATTTCCGGAATGCATTACCGACTCGACGTCATCCTCATGTGCTAAGCCATATGCATGCCCAAACTCATGTGTAGCTAGACCATCGATATACATAGGTGACCATGGATCGCCGCCTTCGCCATCATTGTGGATATGAAATTGATTTAAATAAACATCCGAATAGGCCCAGTTAGCTGTAGGTTCGCATGTTGCACACGATTGTACCGTCGTCCCGTCACTCTTGTACATTCTTGCCCATCCGAATAGGTCATTATTCCCGTAATCGCCGTGGAATGACCTGATTGCAATAGTACCAGTCGTCCCAGAAGATACGTTTACATCCGTAGCATTATTCCATCGATTTCTAGCGTTCACATAATGTGTGTTGAAGTTGTATGTAGTTCCGTTGTATACAACTCCGTTCAACGCTGGGTTGGCATGTCTTCCGGTTGTTGCGTTGGTGTTCTTGTAACCGCTCCCGTAGAAATCATAAGCACCCACTTCTTGACTAACCAAAAGCAAACAAAGAAATGCACTTAGTACCAATAAATACTTTTTCATATCGTACCTCCAATTCATAATATTTCTTCTAAATTATATTGTCATTCATAAAAATACTATATAGATCAAAAATACCAAATATATACCAAAACATGTTGTAATTTGTAGAAAATTATATTTAATAATTCGTTTTTCTGTTACTGCTTGGGCCTAATCAAACCGCAGTTTCCCGCCTAACGCCGATGTTAGCGAAGCCAATACAGCTTTTCGTTGTTTAATGAGCGCGGAAACGACTCCCCGGATTCGAGAAAATGAACTTACTTGTAGAACACGCTAAAACACAAAGAGGTAGCATTTCTAACTACAAAAAAGCTGCAAAAAAAAATTATAGTTTATAAAAGGGAAATAGATATCAAGTTAATGGGGCAATGCAACATTAACACTTTTTCTACGTCTTAACTAAAAAGGAGGCGAAGGGGTATGAACAAGACTTTATTTATCTTCATTGTTATAGTTTTTATTTTATGTGCTTGTGGCAGTAAATCAGGTACGCAGGAACAGTTTGCGGGAGTGACTTTAAACGGCGTGTTGACTGTTCTTAATGAAGCTGGTATTCAATACGTTGAAAGGATTGAAAGCCAAAATGTATATGATTCTCAAAGAGAAGGCGCTGAGATTCACTTATATCAACTCGAACAAGGGAACTTAACGATATACCTTTTCGCAGACGTTGCACAAAGGAGAGAAGTACAACGCGACCCATTTCCAACAGCCTCTGCTGCCCCCCCAAACGGATCTTATGGTATGGGCAGAATACTCGTCTATTATTACGATGGGAACACTACAATGGCACATAAGCTTAGAGAAGCTTTTGAACCGCTAGGTGTCGAGGAGAAAAATCAACTTGAGTAAAACTTTACACGGCGCGGCGATTGGCAGTCGGTCAAGGCCGCCAGTTGCCCCTTTGCGAAAGAAAAAAGAAGCGCCTGGCTAAAAGTGAAGTGCTCCCTGTCAAGTAGACAGTCTAAAAAACAAAAGATTATCACTCTTCAATACCTCGGCTATAAAGTGAGGTGATTATTTTCCCTTAGTTAAGCTGCTCGGCGAAATTCGTTAGGAGATAAACCGTTGAGCCGTTCGGTATACCGATTGTTATTGTAGTAGCGCATGTAGATTTTCACACTTTTTAGAAGATCATCGTATGTGTCATACTTCTCCAGATAATAGCTTTCTGCTTTAAAGGTACCCCAGAATCGTTCAATCGGTTGGTTGTCCA
This sequence comes from Paenibacillus urinalis, assembly GCF_028747985.1. Lineage (NCBI taxonomy): Bacteria > Bacillati > Bacillota > Bacilli > Caryophanales > Paenibacillaceae > Paenibacillus > Paenibacillus urinalis. Next base: position 133,351 of record NZ_CP118110.1, on the reverse strand, counting down.
AGCATCGATTCCAGTACAGCACCAACCGATTAACTCCCCTGACTCCCTTAGTTCGATTCCCATCCGAAGTCGAAGCTCACCAATGACACCACCTTGTGATACGGCAATTAAAAACTGTTTGTTTTCAAGGATTTCATAATTAATAAGCCAATTTTTTCGTTGCTCTTTAGTTACGTTCCAACCCGGCAAATATTCATGTATTTCGGGTTGCCATGTCAAGGAATGAAACTCATCTAAATCAGTACACACAAATTCCCTTAGAATGATATCATTACACTCAATTGTAAAAGTATCTTCTTCAGATAATGAATGAGTATCGTTGCTCATGTTTTGGCTCCTTTATAGATTTGTGGTTAATCTTCTATGAGCAATGATAACCCATAAAAACACGCTATTGCCTGTAGAAAACAATTATAACTAATATGCCCGTTAGCTTAATGAACTAGCTGTAAACTTCAGTTAGATATTTATCTAATCGGTAATCGGACTATGTTCTTGTCCATTTCGGCAATCGGTACAAGTTCTTGTCCTTGGCTTGGGACAAGAACTTGTACCGATAAAATCAAAATCAGGACCACCCGTCCAACGGGTGGTTTGCTCTTGGGGTATAACCCCCTGTTGCCAAACTGCGCCTAAAGACGCTAGCCTGACAGCAAGTCTGTTCAGGCTCAGTGTTTTTGTCACTTTCACTTACCAGTTAAACTGGTTTATTTCTTTTTGGTCCTGTTACTGATGAACGGATCTTCGTATTCTTTTACGCTCAGTTTATCTACTGCTTGGTCATGTGCTTCTTGTTCACGAATGTACTTTCTTACCGTCGCTTCATTTAAGCCCACTGTACTTACATAATATCCTTCTGCCCAGAATTTACGATTTCCGTATTTGTATTTTAGTTGGGCATGTTTCTCAAAGATCATTAGAGAACTTTTACCTTTTAGATATCCCATGAACGATGAGACTGCAATTTTCGGTGGGATTGCTACCAACATGTGCACGTGATCTGGCATCATGTGGCCTTCTATGATTTCTACTCCTTTGTACTTACATAAACGTTTGAATATTTCAATTAGATCTTTTCTTACTTGATTATAGATCTCTTTCCGTCTATACTTCGGGGTGAATACAATGTGGTATTTGCACATCCACTTTGTGTGAGCTAGGCTGTAGCTCTTGTTTGCCATCTAAGACCATTCCTTTCTTTGAGCCTGAACATCTCAATTCTATCGGAATGGTCTTGGTGGTCAAACCTTTGATTCCTCCACCCGCATAGCGGGTGGTTTTTTGTTTCGCGCGTTTCACGCACTCAACTGGCTAAAGCCATAACAAAAAAGCCGCTAAATTAGCGACTTCAATGGGAATATGTTCTTGTCTCCCGACAATTTATGATCCGATCGCAACCAACGGTGCCCAGTACACGTCTGCCACAATCCTTGGTAATGTTTGAAGATGAGTATCCAACTTCAATTGATAGTAATGAATTGAAATGTACGTTGAACAATTGCGGAACTATTACTCTAATCGACCGGTTAGCGCTCCGTTTACGGCAAAGAAAATAAAGGGGTGGTCCGAAGAGAAGTCAAATTCCCTTTATGCTTGACTATTTAAAATAAGCAAGGTATTGCAAAAGACTGAGTCCATGTTTCCGTATGGACTCAGTCTTTTCCTTTAACAAACTCAATGAGTCTAAAATATATACTAATTTAATTCCTGGCCGTTTGATTCAATGCATTTTTTTACCAGTAAAAGGAGTCCTTACGGCTGCGTTTCAATGTTCCGTTCCCTTCATCTCCTTATCCACATAAATCAACCCGTACCTTTTTCTCAACTCCCCTGTACTGGCACTGACGAGATCAATACAGCCCGTGAAAATTGCTTATCAGCGCGTTTTTAAGTAGTAGAATTTATGGGCATTTTTACATCTTTGTTATGTTAACCTAACCTACCCGTTAGCTTAATGATACGATCTAAAATTAATACGAGAATTTCTACCTGTCTTTTTGTTTTAAATCTAATCATTTAGCCTGCATACGTATAACTCATTTTTTATTAGTTCTCCTTAGTTTAGAGATAATCCTAGATATAGCCATTATTATCAATACTATTAAAAATACTGATATAAGAAGTATTAAGTAATACCCTACTCCCAGTACAAATCCCTTTTCAAAACTCTCAAAGAAATCGCTCATATCAAATAGTAGTTCCAAAATTAAATTAAAGATAAAGATCACTACAGCAACAATTGCAGCCTCTTTTACAAATTTTCAATTCGAATCTCCTTTCAAAAGTCATTCCAATTATTCTTCACGCGTTAGTTGAGACCCCCCCCTTCTGACTAAAACAAGAAAATTGTCTTTTATTAAGGATGAATTATTCTGTGCTTTGCTGCTGCAATTAAATTCAAATGGTTCTTTTTTTCGCGACTGCGCGTTAGTTAATTAGAAAGTTGGTGGAGTAGGCGGACGTTAACCTGCCCGTTAGCTTAATGAAATAGCTGTGAATTTCAGTTAGATATTTATCTAATCGGTAATAGGCCCATGCTCATGTCCATTCCGGTAATCGGTACAAGTTATTGTCCCTCGACAAAAATCGTCTTTCGATGTAATTTACATATACTGTATATTGTGTTAAGTTTAATCTGGAGGTGTGACATGTTCGTATATTGGGTTATTGGCTTAGGGGTTATCAGTTCCTTAATTCTAAATTGGTCATTCAAAAAATTTTTGAATATAAAACCAACATTTACGGATACCATGATCCTAACCCTATTTTTACTTGGAGTTGGATATCTCTTTGAGGTTTTATTTAAATACCAATCAGACCCTTTTGTTGCTCTCATGACTATTATCACTTCACTTATACTTGCATTCCGTCGTTATAAGGAAATAAAGAAAATCATTGTTCAATCTTAAATCAATCTACAAAGCCAGACCTTCTAACAACAAGGTGCTATTTGTTTTCCTTAAAATACATCTAATTTTTGTGAGGTGCAACAATGTTTCTTTATTGGTTGTTAGGCCTAGGAGCTTTAAGTTGGCTAGTTCTAAGGTGGTACTTCAAAAGAATACCTTTGTTTGCCGATGTAGTTATATTAACTCTAATACTTCTTGCCGCTTCTTCATTAATTCAAGACATAATCAGAAGGCAAGATATGTTTCAATCTTGGATGTTTATTATTGCTTCAGTATTTTTAGGAATTAGTCGATACCAACATTATAAGAGCAACATTAAGGAATAAAGACCTCATAAGAGGTTTTTTATTTTATTAGCCTGCCCGTAACTAGCTTAGCTTAATGAGCAAGGAGCAGCTGCCAATCGGCAAATTGCTCCAATTTATTTTCGACTAACGTTTCCCATCAGCTTAACCCAATGTGATTTAAATATGGCCGTTTGCATCAGTTTGGATCCCCATCCAAATGTAGCATCCCTATACAGCTATTTTTCGCTTTCTATGATTCCGCTATAAGAAATTTACTTTTACAAAGTTCATATCAAAAATTAAATAACGGCAGTCTCAGCGACTGCCGCTTTTTCATTAAAGAATCTTTCTATTTAACCTTAATTTTCATGAAACTCTACCTACAGCCATCTATCAATACAATTTAGCATCTCCAATAACTAAATCAATATGCTTACCTTCATCAACTGAACTTTCAAATTTAATTTGAAGCTTTAATACACCACTTACGTCTACGTTAATTTTAGATGGCATATCTCCACCCTTTAGATTTTCTTGTCTAAACAATTCTTGTCCATCACCTATAATGGTGATTGTACCTGTATTAACCGAATTTTTTGTGTAATCATCAACTCCAATAAAGCCAGTTAATTTTTTATATTTACCATTTAAATTGTAATCAATTGAGTTTTGGTAATCGCCACTACTATAATTTTGATCAAGTACTGATCCTATACCATGAAGATATTGTTGGTCAGCGATTGTAAATTTTAAGTTAGCAGGATTCGTCCAATTTTTAAAGTTAATCGATCCAGTTGGATTTTTCCCGTCCACTCTAGCATAACTAATTTCATCTAGATATTTAAATGTTCCGTTCTTTTGTCCGTACCAAGCTGTCTTGTTCTTTCCATCATATGTAAAAGATTCTCCAAATCCTTGAGCTACTTTCTTAGCTGGAACATACAATGTCCCATTATAAATGATGGACTGAGTCGTTTGTTTATGGACACCGTCAAACATATACTTTATATTTTCTAAAACAACACTCAACTTTGTATTAGTAGCAGCATATGTCACAGTACCACCCAATACTAATGAACTAATTAAAACTCCTAAAACCATGCCTTTAAGCTTATCCTTCATGTTCCTAACCTCTCTCGTGTAGTTATTTTATCTCATATATCCATTCGACTATTTACCTATAAAATCCTTTTTAAATGTTAATTATTTTGAACTACTTCTTTTAATGTTTGAAAAAATAAGATTTTTCGCTAAACTTACTCAAATTTCAACTGTTATTGAGCATACTTGAACGTATGCACTCCCTTAAAATAGCGATTTCCACGAACTTTGACCGAATACTCTGTGATTTCTTCAATACTGCCGCTACCGACAAGCTCATATGAATTAAAGACTAATATTGGCTCCTGGTCCAATTTTGCTGTATGCAGTTGAATATCAGATTTTAATGGCTTCATGAAACGAATTGACATAATACCAATACCTCCTTTTTATAGCGTGTTTCTAATATATATCGGCAAGTCTCTATTTTGGATGAATAAACATATTTCGCCTTTAATATTATTAAGAGCACCATAGCTCCTGCTATTCTGTTTCTTTGTAAATGACTGCACTTTTGCTATAATAAAATTGCATTAAATAAGCATTTAATGCAATTTTGATTTAAAACGAATTTTAGGATGTGAGTTAATGGGTTATATAGAAATATTCGAGCGTTACGATCGAGAAGTAAGGCTGTTTGTTTCCTATATGAAGGATCGTGAATATTCGAAAGATACCCAAAATGCTTATCTTCATGATTTAAAGCATTTTCTCCTAAGTTTAGATGATAAACCCATCAATGATGTTACGGATATTGAAATTATGACCTATCTCACCCAGGTTAGAGAAAATGGTGCAGGAGCACGCTACCGAAATCGGTGTCAGTCAGCAATTCGATTATTTTATAAAGTGATGGTTAGATTCCGAGTAATAGATCATAATCCTACATTGGACATTGAAAAAGCAAAAGTTGAAAAGAAAAGGCAACCTACCTACCTCCAAAAACAGTTTTTAGATGCCTCCCTGGAGCTCATTAAAGGAAGACATCAATTAAGGGATATTACGATCGTCGCTTTAATGGCGTACGCTGGACTTCGTGTAAGCGAGATAGTTAGATTAGATATAGTTAATTATGATAAAGATAACTCAAATATTGGTGTCTTAGGTAAAGGGGGGAAATGGAGATATATCCCTCTTCCAGCTGAGTTAAATCAACTGTTAGAGTTATACTTGACGGAACGAATAACTCCCTGGAATAGCAAGGAGCCTGCTTTCTTTGTTTCTCAATTTCGCAGGCGTATTAGCAAGCGAATGGTGCAGACTATCGCAGAAAAAACTTTTGATGCACTTATAGCAGAATATCCTCAGTTTTCCGGAATGTCATTATCTGCCCATAAATTTAGACATTCATTCGCGACGGATCTTTTACGGAATGGGGCTGATCTTCGTGCAGTACAGGATCTTCTTGGTCATGAGTCCATTTCTACAACTCAAATATATACTCACGTTATGGATGAGGTGAAGGAAAGAGCAATGCATAAAATAAAACCTTCGATCCCTTCCATCATAACATCAAAAGAAAAAAAGCAAGTTTAGAAAGAGCAACCGGTCTATAAGTAGGTTGCTCTCACTTCAAAGTCTATTACTCTTTCGCAAGTAAATGCAGATTTCATCATTTCAAGGATCAATTTATAGGGGAATAGCAGCTGATCGTGATCGCTGCATGCATGTAAACAGTGATTGTAACAATCACTGTTTGAATTAAATTAATACTTTACAAAGTGGGTATGTAACAAAACCGGACTTCACTTGGTGAGTTGGGGCTGCCAATACTTCCATTTCAATAAGATCAGACATCAAGTACATAGGTAGTTTATTAACATCAAATGGGATAAAATCAAGAAATGGTTCTCCTAAATCAAGGTTAACGGAGACTACGTATAAATCTTCATTATTGATAAGCTGCTCATTAGGGTCTAGGATGATACAAGTATTCTTATTGTCCGGATATTTAATTTTATGTATGAAATAATCTGAGCCTCTGAAGTTTATCTTTTTCAGCATAAATGCCTCCTTATGTTTCAACCAGATAAAAGCACCTTATTATCTGGTTGTTTTTTATATATTTTTTCATTTACTTTGTTTAATTTTTTTAACCAGGAATCTATATACCTCAGGATCATAAATTATAAGATTTTTGAAATCCTCTGGAACTTTACCGGCCTTAAGAATCAATTCATACGTTTCTACTTCTAATGCTTCAGCAAGACGAATCAACAACTCTTCGCTAGGTGGATTATCGTGATTATTTTCTAGACGGCTAATATAAGGCTTTTTTATCCCTGTTAAATTAGATAATTGGTCTTGTGTAAGTTCTCTTGCTTTTCGTAGTTCACGTATATAATCACCGAATAACATACTTGTCTTACTCCTCTATACTTAATTTAACCATAGTATAGTAGTTATTGTGTTGAAATACAACACAGATGAACCAGCAGCAAGACTCTTGAATTTCAACATTGAAAAGGAACGCTTCCAATCGAATGAAGGCGTTCCTTTTATTGTTTCGAAAATTACACTGTGAGGGAAACTGAAAGTGTTTCTACAATACAGTTGTCGTCAGATGGAATGGATTTTCCACTTTTTTGCATTGCCTCGACTTCCATAAGAATTAGGTCTCGAGCATTGTCACGGACTTCTTCAAGAGTATGACCTTTGGCTCCAAGTCGAAGTGCTGGTATATATGCTGTGTAATCCTTTTCTGCTGCGTCCTGTTCAATCATAATAATAAAACCTTGGTTGTGGAATTGTTGCGACATTTTTGAAATTTCTCCTTCCGGTATGGGGGTTATGAATTAAAAAAGGTGTCACTCTGGACAGCCTAATTGAGGAGTGAAGGTGTTAGCTGCAGACAGCTAACCCTCCACTCTTCTCAAGGCCCTCCAAAGTCAGACGACTAATTTGAGCTGCTCTACCAAGTTACCCTCGCTAAAACTCTTAACGATTTTGAGTTCACTTTTGGCGGTATCACAAACATATAAACAATCTCTCCAATGCTTATCACGGATGCTAGGCATGCTTTGGATCCATTCCTTTTGAAATGCGATTACTTCATCATAATTACTCAGTTGAATTAAATGAGTACCGCAATCATAGACATACCAGGCAAATATTCCTCCATTGGAAGAGTCCATTACTTTAAGGTCATGTAAATAAAAGTCTGCATGAAATTTTTCGTTAACTATAACGCTTTTAACTACAGATTCCATCTGGTTAATAAGCTCCGGGTTCATACGTTGTTTATGATTTTCTTTGAAAATTGTCTGCATGTTTATTGCCTCCTTTATAGTTAGTTCTATCGATTCTCTTCAGATGAAGTCTGATATGGTGACTTGAGATTCATTCACAAATTCAGAAAGAAGGACTGGTTTACCCCTTTTGGTTTTCATGGTATGGCCAAGATGTAACTCCATACGTTTTAAGTACTCCCAATCATCAGGGTAGAGCTGAGCGACACGCTCCATTTCCGAAGCGGTATTAAAGATACAGAAACGACAGCTGCAACGTGAAACCCATTGATAACAAGGGTGTAGTTCAATACTGTAATTGGCGGCCAGCTGCTTAACCTGGGATTTAAGCATATTCTTGATCGGTCGGAACCAATGCACTTCACGATTCTTTCTTTTAGTTGCATGGGCAGGATGATACTCAAATATTGGCTCCTTCGCTCGATCAGATGATTCTTCTGAGCGTTCCCCAGTAAGCATTAGAATTTTACAGTCATCGAACTGACGAACCCACTTTGCGTAAACGTCTCGCTTCGTATAAGAAGTGCAGAATCTGCAGCTTTTATCCGGAAACATTTTGCGATCTCGAATACGTTCTTCAAGTGACTTGTCACCCCAAATAACGACCAATGGAATATCCAGCTTTTCACTTGCGTATCGCAAGTATTCATCGGTCTGCGGCCAATCAAAGAGTTGCTGCTTCTCTTCCGGATTTCCATCAACTCGCATATGGACAAGAACCATCTTTTCGGATGGTATTTTGTATCCATATTTCATAATCAAGGCGAGCGCAAGTGAGTCGGCACCCCCTGAAAAGTTAATATGATAGTGGTCATACTGGTCCACAGCGTACATCTCTGGTGGAAGTGTGGGAAGCACAAATTGCTCGGCACATAGCGTTTCAACCTAGTCTTCTGCAGGGATCAACAATTCATCACTAACTTGATAAGGATCTCTGTACTCGTTAATTATGTATGACCTCCCGTAAGGCACAAAAAAAGCCATAGAAACACAAATAGACACCTCCGGTGTCTATGTTCTCCATGGCAAATTAAGCCCAAAATATTTATTAGCCGATTATCGGTTTAACTCTCTCTTTATCGAATAGTCAACGATAAAGAAAAATTTATAACTCATGTAATACTTTAGTTATAGCAAAAAAGACAAAATTCGTCAATTGCCTAGTGTTTCATTGTAGAAAAAAGGGGGTAATTATTATGCCCCCTTTTTAAATGTGACAATTGGGCGGCTATTCCTGTACCTCTTCAAAATAAATAGGACGGCAGCTACCATTCCTTGCTGAGAAGTTCGATATATGAATATGAATCGAATTTGAGCTAAAAAGCTCATTAAGAACTGTAGATATATGCATGGCAGCATATTCATTGGCGATCATCCGTTGTGGTTGATAAGGCTCTAACCCACAGTTGTGAGACGGAGGGATAGCATCTTCCGCATTTATAGGGTAAACCACATTTAGAGGCGGTAAGATCTCCTTCCCGTCTTTTTTTAGTCCTACAACAATCTGACCGGAATAGCCACTATCCATGTGGTCCTTTAGTTCCTCGGTAGACCACTGATCTTGTGGCTGCTCACTTGGCATGAAAACCCCTTCGATGCCGGCATCAATATAAATGATATCATCCGTCCGATTGAAGTAATCATTCATGATGTTTCTTGAAAAATCATTATCTACAGCACCTATAAGTACCTTTTGAATGTATTGTCCAGGCTTATGCCGGTAATCCGTCAGAGAAAAAAGTTTTTCTATTTGTTCTACCGACTCAATATATGAATCTGAGAAAGAACCGATCTTTAATCCATATGTACCGCCATATCGCTTAGCTAATACCTCGGATTTCTTGAGCCCAATATCAGACGGGATAAAAGGCTGCCGCAGAATGTTCTTTTCCTCTACAGTATCCGGATCAGCAATCATAAGAAAGGATGGAACATTATTAAATGCACTCATCATCTTAGTTAGGGGTACGACCGAGATACATGTAAAAAAGGGTCATAGTATGGTATTGTTTACCATTTATAACCCTTTCTTGCTCTTTACTTTCTTATATACTATACAGGAATATCTCCCTCGATTGGTTGTGGAATATTTTCTAAATCGATCATATAGTCTCCGAAACGTTTTATATGCCTAGTCAGATAAGGGCTAAGCATGACAATATCTTCTTTTGAAAATACATAGCCTTCTTTAGAAAGTTCCCACAAAATAAGTGTTATATCACATACATTTTGGAATATTACTGCGTTGGCAACTAAATCATTATATTTAATTCGCTTTTCTTGTTCTTCTGGATCATTTTCTGAAATGATCCCATCGCCACCAAAAAATAGCCATTTGGAAAAGCCGTTATATGCTTCGACTTTGTTTGTACTAGCACCAATTTGCTCTCTTAGTTTTATATCAGAAATATATTTAAGCAAAAATACAGTTCTTACAATCCTTCCTAATTCCCTAAAAGCTTGATATAATCGGTTTTTTCTACTATAGTTACTTAGTTTTCTAAGTAGTGTAGAGGGTAATATTTTACCAGCTTTTATAGAAAGATCTTGCCAGTGTGTTTCAATTAGGTCCCAGTCAACGGTATCACTAAACAACTGATCAATGTGGTGATATTTTGTGTCCTTATCAGCCCTGTAAAATTTTAAATCCTTCCAATTTCGAATACGAGGCATTAAATTAATCCCCAATAAATGTGCAAGTGCAAAAACAGGCGTTGATTGACCTTGCGTATCAGCATGTAACGTATCGGGCTGAATGTCTGATTTATTTTTCAGCAAACCATCAATAATATAAACTGCTTCCCAAACTCCACATGGAATGAAGTGACTAAAGAGTGCAATATAAGTATCTGAAACATGATGATATGCAATCCCCCCATAACCTCCGTATCGAATGTGGTATTCAGAGATTAAGTTTTCTTCGTAGAGATCAAATTTTGTTCCATCTGCAGCAGCCGTTTTTCCATCACCCCATAGTCTAGGCAAACTAAATTGATTGTATTGATTTAAAATATTACGAATAGCTTCGTCTATTTTAGATGCATTAATATGTCGCCGATTTACAAATGAAATCATGTGTGGGGTTACTGCTTTTTTCATGTGCTTAGAAGTCTGTGTTGGTCCTAAATTACATCCGTATCCAAAAGAAGTAATGATATAACGTTCCATTGCATTTTCAAGCTTAGGATCTGAACCAGATAATGGTCCAAAATGCCGTGTCCAATTTGTCCAATGTTCTACATTACAAAGAATATCTAAGACATTTCGTTCAGGTAACCGTTGAGAAATAACTACCTCTAACGCCTTACTTGTCTGAGGTTGTTCTTTTCTCATTATTTTTCTCAACGTTGGTTCTCCATTTTCATTAATGATTACCTGGCCGTTATCAGGGTAGTTTAAATCTACTTTTTGTGCAGTATCTCCTAGCCAGAGCTTTAATTGTTGAACAAAATCCCCTGAATTTGAAGAAAAGCCAAGTTCCTTACAGTATTCATCTACCATAGGTTTACACTCATCCCAAGAAAGGAGCTGTTCACGGTAATCAGCAAAATTCTCTGATCCTTTTACACAAAGGTCTCCCGTTTTTAAATCGCTTGCAAGATAGGAAAAAATACAGATTTCAAGGTGTTTACGATGGATTAAGTTATTTTCTTTAGGTACATAAATCGTTTTTTTCCACTGTTCACTAGCAAATGAAAGATCCAAATCTATTTGTAGATTTTCAATTTTTCGGTTCTCATTATCACGTAAAAATTGTAAAGCTTCTAAAAGTGATTGATCCTGTGTGGTTGAATTAATTTCAATCATACTAATCAATCTAAAAAGAGTTTTCCTGTGGCTTTTATAGAACTTCCATAAAAGAGGAAGGTAGTTATTGCCATTATATGATGAAATTGATTCACAATCTTCTTTTAATGCGTCGATACCACCTCTTCTCCCTAATAACTCCCTTATTTTCTGACCAGTCAAGGTATCGTTCTCATTTATACTTGTGGCATTTAAGACTTCCGCCAAAACAGATATAAGATTTTCAGTTTTTGATCTATGTTTTTCTCGAAGAAGTTCTAGCTCCTCTTTGCCTTTGTTATGTATTGTTCTGACTCTTTTGAGAAACATCTCTACCAAACTATCTATAGCTGAAATTTTTGAGCGATAAATCATACAAAGTAGCAGCATATATCTTTTAGCTAAATTAAAGTCTTTTAATTCTGATGCATCAAGCGCTTTTGCTTCTAAAGCGAAGTGTTTAATTTTTAAATTTGGAATATCCTCTAGTAAGCTATCAATTTCTTCTATAAAATCAGTTAACAGAAGTAACCTATTTTGTATTTCTTTCATATGCGAAAGTGTTGCGCTTTTTGGAATTTCTTTTAATAAGTTATATTCAGAAGTCCGATTATCATTTTTAGTAACTAGTAATTGATCTAATTTTCGCTCAATTTCAGGAGTCAATTTTGAAAATACTGAATTAAATAACTGGTGATTCACTAATGTTCTTATACGACGAGCCAATCGATCTAATGTACTAAAAGCAGGTAATTCACACCTTTCTTTTATTAATATTTCAATGGATACGTTGATAAGATCGGCTGGATTGTCCATTACCTGTGTAGCCTTATAAATTGAAGTAGTTGCAATATGTAAGGCTTCTTTTCCATAAGGACGTACATTGAGGTAATCTCTAATTGCTTTTTGATGTCGGTAAATTGATTTACTATTGTAATTCGGTTCAACACTAGCAGAGAGATTCAAACAGGTCCGAATATGAATCATGATCTCTACAGGAATATCTTTCGGTCGAGGAAAGTAACCAAGTCGTTGGAAAGACTTTAACATAACTAATAGACTTAGAACTGAAACAGGTCCTCTAGCAACTTTATGCGCAAATTGGTTTTCTTCAGGTGTAGGGGAGTAAACATCACGAAGTTCTTTTGAAGTAGGACGTTTTTTAAATCTTGGATAAGCCGTACGTTCTATAGATGCCAAATTACCAACTCCATTCAAATTAAGTTGGGGGTGGTGACAGAGTAGCTGCCCTAGTCCGTCACATAATTCCCTAAAAATATAAGAGATTATTAATTTGCTTCTACTAGTTTTCTTTTATTAATCGCTCGATATAATGATCCCTGTGAAAGTCCTGTACCTTCTACAATTTCTTTTACCGAGTATTCTTTACTGTCATACATCCTCAAGGCTATTTCAATTTTCCCTTGATCCACTTTAGGCCTTCCTAGTTTTTTTCCTCTTCTTTTACTCGCTTCTAACCCTTCTTTAACTCTTTCTACAATTAAATTTCTTTCTAACTCTGCGATGACACACATCATTTGAAACATGGCTTTTCCCGTTGATGTTCTTGTATCCATGTTCTCCTTAATAGAAACGAACTTTACACCAGTATCCTCGAATTGCTGAATAATAGAAAGAATATCAAGTGTTTTTCTCCCTAAGCGTGAAATACTTTCTACTACAACGGTATCACCTTTCCTTATTACATCTAGCAATGAGTTAAGTCCATCTCTATCCTTTGTAGTCCCAGTAAATTTCTCTTGAACCATTTTTTCACAGCCGTACTCAGAAAGTAATATAATTTGTCGGTCTAAATTTTGGTCAACTGTCGAAACTCGAGCATAACCGATTATCATAAAGAAGCCTCCTGCACAATTTAATAATCTAATTGTACAAGAGACATCATTTTTGTAAAAGTATTTGGTAAAACTTTTGGTAATTATTTTTGGTAACCTATAAAATTAGTAAAATCAAGCATCAGTATTTCTCATAAATATTGTTACAAAAAATATGGTTTTTGGTAACAATCTTTTTATTAATACAAAACCAATCAGATATAATTATTTTGATAAACGCTCCATGAGAGTAGCTTTTTCTGCTTCAAAACCAGGTTTGTCAAGTAAAGCAAACATATTCTTCTTGTATGCTTCGACTCCAGGCTGGTCAAATGGGTTAACTCCTAATAGATGGCCACTAATCCCACATGCCTTCTCAAAAAAGTAAACCATCTCACCGTAAGTGTATTCATTCATTTCATCCAGTTCAATCACGAGATTAGGTACTTCTCCATCTATATGGGCCATAAGGGTACCCTGAAATGCACTTTTGTTGACTTCATCCATCGTCTTACCTGCCAGGAAGTTTAATCCATCAATATTTTCTGGATCCTCCTGAATAGTCACTTCAATTCGAGGTTTCTTAATCTGTAAAACCGTTTCTAAAAGGTTTCGTCGACCTTCTTGTACATATTGCCCCATGGAATGCAAATCCGTTGAAAAATCAACGGAAGCAGGGAATAGCCCCTTTTGATCTTTTCCTTCACTTTCCCCAAACAGCTGCTTCCACCATTCCGATACGTAGTGAAGGGAGGGCTCATAGTTAACAAGCACTTCAATTGCTTTTCCCTTATTGTAGAGTACATTTCGGACCGCAGCATACTGATAGCTCTCATTTGTCAATAAATCAGGATTGTTGTATTTACGGGCTGCTGCTGCTGCCCCTTCCATCATATGATCAATATCAAGTCCTGCTACGGCAATTGGTAAGAGACCAACTGCTGTTAGCACAGAATACCTTCCACCTACATCATCCGGAATAACAAACGTTTCATATCCTTCTTTGTCCGCGAGCTTTTTTAATACGCCTTTTTCCTGATCAGTAGTGGCAAAAATACGTTTTCTCGCCTCTTCTTTTCCGTATTTTTTCTCCATATAGTCACGAAAAATACGGAAAGCAAGGGCTGGCTCTGTCGTTGTTCCTGATTTGGAAATGACGTTAACAGAGATATCTTTCCCCTCTAATAGTTCAAATAAATGAGATATATAAGTAGAACTGATATTGTGACCGGCAAAATACACTTTTGTCTTATCGTTCATTTGGTTATGAAAGCTATGGGACAAAGCTTCTATAGCTGATCTTGCACCCAAATACGAACCACCAATACCAATTACAACCATTGCGTCTGAATGTTTCTTGATTCTTTCAGCAGCTTGTTTAATTCTTTCAAATTCACTCTTATCATAGTTTAGTGGCAAATCGACCCAACCAAGATAATCAGAGCCGGGGCCTGTTTTTTCATGTAGCATTTTATGAGCCACTTTTACAAATTCACTTAGATTATCTACTTCACTCTTTTTCATAAATGCTAATGCATTGGAGTAATCAAACGAAATAGTCATACATTACTTCCCCTTTCAATCAAATTTAGCTTAGCTGCTTCAATCGGAGATCCTTCTCCGTAAAAAAGATCTCTCGGCATAGTAAAACGTTTCATGTTAGTGCATTCTCCTTTTCTACAGTATATAAGGGAAGTTTTTAAAAACACATTTAAACTCCCCCTTTTCAATTTTGAAAAATCCTTAGTGGGACCGTGTAATTATCAATAGCGTACATTAAAAGACAGTTAGTATTAAGAAAACTCAATGGTCCCTCTCTACATCGGCACTTAGTATGTCTTCTGTTTTGATTTCAAGTAATATTTCCAAGAATCTTATCGTTCCTAATACTTTTCGAGTGTCTCCCTCATTTTGAACATTCTCCATTTTCTTTTGTTGGATCAGTTCACTTATTACTTGCTTGAAAGCATTGGTTTTTATAAGCCATTCTCCAACCAGTAGCTTAGTTGAGTCTCTCTCGTGTTCGGTTTTGACAGCAAATAAACTTTCGGTATCTGTCTCTCTTAACGTGATTGAATTAAAATCTTCGCTCATTTGAATCCGAAAATAATTCCTTTCACTATCATAATATTTTCCGTCCCTTAGAAGAAAATACTCTATCCCTAATACTATTTCATAAAAGGGCTCATTATCTGATGGAGAATGGAGTTCTTTTACTTCGATATTCTTCACCATGTCTAAATAGGTTTCTAAACCATATTGTGTGTTAATGATTTTTGCATCCAATACGTTCATGATGTCACACCTCAATATTGTTTTATTTTTTTGGCTCTGTTAAACTTGTCTGTTGGCTCCAGGTGCTCGCTTTCCGCGGGCGAGCCGGGAGCCTCCTCGGCGCTGTGCGGCTGCGGGGTCTCCCTTGTCATGTTTTTCCCGCAGGACGTTGAATCATCATCCGTGAATAGGCACCGCACGAGAAAATGTGAATGCATTTTCGAGGAGTCTCGCTCCTTCCGCTTCAATCAACATAGTTAGCACTATCAACGACTTAAGTAAATCTACCAATTTTTGGGATATACCAAACTAAAAATCCAATGAATTTCCGGCTCATTTTAACGAAAGACATATACAGCAGATGACTTTATGATTTTTCCACAGCATGTCCGCCAAATTCATTACGAAGGGAAGCTACCACTTTACCTGTAAATGTATCATTGTCTAATGAACGGTAACGCATTAGTAAAGACATAGCGATAACAGGGGTAGCTGTTTGAAGATCCAAAGCGGTTTCAACTGTCCATTTCCCTTCCCCAGAAGAATGCATAATGCCCTTAATTTCATCTAATTTTGCATCTTTAGAAAATGCGCGTTCTGTCAATTCCATGAGCCATGAGCGGATGACAGAACCGTTATTCCACACCCGTGCCACTTTTTCATAGTCAAAATCGAAATCGCTTTTTTCCAGGACTTCGAATCCTTCACCAATGGCGGCCATCATTCCGTATTCTATTCCATTGTGGACCATTTTTAAGAAGTGGCCACTACCAGATTTCCCAGCATATAAATACCCATTATCTACAGCTGTATCTCTAAAAATCGGCTCGACAATGCTCCATGCTTCAGGATCTCCACCAATCATATAACAAGCACCATAGCGAGCACCTTCCATCCCCCCAGAAGTACCGGCATCCATAAAGCTCACTCCAACTTTCTTCAACTGTTCGTAACGACGAATGGATTCCTTATAATGCGAATTACCAGCTTCAATGACGATATCTCCTTCACTTAGAAATGGTGTGATTTCACTAATAACTGAATCAACGACGGAGTGTGGGACCATTATCCAAACAACTCGTGGCTTTTCTAATGATTGAACAAGATCTTGTAAACTGGATGCTCCTTCAACTCCGTATTTTTTAATTTCTTCAATAGTATTTGTATTTAGATCAAACGCCATTACACGGTGTTTATTGTCAATTAAGTTTTTTCCTAAGTTCATACCCATTTTCCCTAATCCAATTAATCCTACTTTCACTTGAGTTTCCTCCTTTAAATTACAATAAATAGCCTGTATTATTATGCTACCCATTTGTTGTTCTTCATGGTCTCCTTATGGAACCATAAGGATTCAACAAATACTTTAAGTTCCTTGGGTAAATCGCGTAACAATTATCTGTCAAATCCAACCTCGGTTTGCTCTCTTCATACCAATAGCCTTCCAGGGAGGTGCGGATTAAACTCCCCCCCTAGTTTCCCACCATTTAAAACCATCCTCCTCCAATAATTGCGAAGCAGCTTGTGGCCCCATCGAACCGGCTTGATATAGGTGGAGTGGAAGGGCATTTTCCTCAAACGCCTCTAAAACGGGCTGTACCCATTTCCAAGATAATTCAACTTCGTCCCAATGAGCAAAGAAGGTAGAGTCCCCACGCAGAGCATCAAATATTAAGAGTTCATATGCTTCGGGCACGTCTTTTTTACTCGCTGAAAAATCAACAACAATAGGTTCTAATTTTCCATTTATCGGGTTTTTACTATTTAACTGCAACGAAACACCTTCATTAGGACTTACATTAATAACTAATAGATTGGGTTCAGCATTTTGGATTTCATTGGTATACAAATTCTTTAATGGGTTTTTGAATTCAATCACAATCCGCGTTAATTTTTCCGTCATTCTTTTTCCTGTCCGGATATAGAATGGGACCCCGTCCCAGAAGGAATTATCAATCCATAGACGAGCAGCGACGAATGTATCGTTTTTAGAAGAAGCATCAACGCCAGGTTCTTCTAAGTATCTGACTACTGGTGTACCGTTTATTTCACCTGATCCATATTGGCCACGAACGACGTGGATACCTACAGTATTTTTCTGTAATGGTCGCAGAGATTCCATAACTTTTCTTTTCTCATTACGGATATCTTTTGCACTAATCTGTTTTGGGAGATGCATGGCTGTCATCATCAACAGCTGTAGCATATGATTTTGAACCATATCACGAATAGCGCCTGCTTGGTCATAATAACCAGCCCTCTCTTCTACACCAACCGTTTCACTAGCCGTAATTTGCACATTGGCAATAAACCGATTGTTCCAAAGTGATTGCAGCACAGGATTGGCAAATTCCAAGGCTTCAAGGTTTTGAACCATTGGTTTTCCGAGATAATGGTCAATCCGGAAAATTTCATCTTCTTCAAAAGCTTTGCTTAATTTTTCGTTTAAATCTTCAGCAGATTTTAAGTCATACCCAAATGGTTTTTCGATAATCAATCGTTTCCATCCCTTTGTCGAACCTAAGCCACTCTCCTTTATGTTTAAAGCAATTACATCAAAGAATTCAGGAGCAACAGAAAGATAAAACATTCGATTCTCTTCAATACTCTGGTCTTTTTCATTTTGTTGAACGACTTCAACTAACTTCTTATACCCTTCAGCATTCGTGAAATCTAACTGGCAATAACGAAATGCCTTTACAAACTCTTGTTTTTCGGATTTATCATTTATCAAGTGTCTAGAAAAAGTGTATAGCGAGTCTGTTACATGGTTTTGAAAATCAACATCAGACATTTCGTCTATTCCTACACCAATGATCAAAAAAGAATCTGGTAATTTTTGATTCAAATATAAATTAAACAAGGCAGGGTAGATTTTTCGCTTAGCTAAATCCCCAGTTGCCCCAAATAAGACAAACGTCATAGAATCCACTTTTCATTCCTCCACTTTTTCAAAGCATTTTCAAATAGAAAAATGTCTGATTTTCTTCGTTTCCCCTACAAAACAACAAGGATTTTCGCTATTGCGTTATCCCACTTTTGGATGTAAGTTTCGTTTATTTCTCCCAGCTTGTCCGGTAATAATGATATCTCTTAATTGAGAATGTCCACATTTTGGACAGGTTTCATTATTTATGGTGATGATTAGACATCTTTCACAAACTTTTCGCTGCTTAGTTTTGAACCTTTCCATGCGGATCTCTCCTTTCGTAAAAAGCAACAACATGTATAAATTATTAAATGAAGTTTCACTTCATCTCACCATGCTTGTAGCAGTATTCCCTTAAGGTTTGGTAGTATTCTTTAAGCTCGCTATTACTTGAGCAAAATCAGTATATTACGTATGTTATACTTTTGAAAGTACGCACTTTATTAACATATAGATACATTGGTATAACATAGTGTTAAAAATAATACTATAAACTTGAATCCAATACCAAGAGTGAAAAGCCAAGGACAGCGATTATACAAGATTCGCTGCCCTTGGCTTTTTAGTAACTGATTCTTTTATTAAATGTTGTGTTTTTTCAACCTTTTAAATACGTAGAGATATAAAAAAACACGGACAGCATCTTTATTAAGATAGCTAACCGTGGTTTGTTAGTATATGAACTTTTTTACACTTTTTCGAACCCCTAGGAGAAACTCTTTTTTCTACTGAATAGACGATTTGTTTTCTGTTTCTTTTTCCAATACATTCTCAATATAATCTTTACCCCAGTCATACATAGCTTCCAGAATAGGCATCAGACTTCTTCCATACTCAGTGAGTGAGTATTCAACTTTTGGTGGAACGACAGGATAGACTTCACGATGAACAATCAAATGGTCTTCAAGTTCGCGCAATTGATTAACAAGCATTCTTTGAGTGATACCCGGCATGAGGGCCTTTAGTTCACCAAAACGTTTGGTTCCTTCTTTTCCTAGATGCCACAATACCAACATTTTCCATTTTCCACCAATAATCGAAAGAGTCAATTCTTTTTCACAATTAAACACTTTTTCCCCAAGATTCGGCATTCATTTCACCTCCAACCCTTATTATGTCCCATAGTATACTTTTTGTTACTATATGATAAAAAAGTGCATACTTTTAATTTAGTAACATACCCAGTATACTGAGTATCATACCGTTAGTATAAATAGCTATCAATTGGATACAATAACACTGTGCAAAAGAAAGCTATACGGCACAATTATACTATTATATAAGGAGCGAGTAATAAATGAAATTACAATTAGCATTAGATCTTGTAGATATTCCAGGAGCCATTGAATTGGTGAAAGAAGTAGAAAATCATATAGATGTTGTAGAAATCGGCACGCCGGTTGTGATTAATGAAGGCCTTAAAGCAGTAAAGGAAGTGAAAGCTGCCTTCCCTAACTTAACTGTATTAGCTGACCTTAAAATCATGGATGCAGCTGGATATGAAGTTAGCCAAGCATCTGCAGCAGGCGCTGACATCATCACCATTCTTGGTACAGCTGAAGACGAGTCCATTAAAGGTGCTGTAGAAGAAGCAAAAAAACAAGGTAAACAAATCCTTGCTGATATGATCGCAGTTAAAGACATTGAAGGTCGTGCGAAAGAACTGGATGAACTAGGAGTAGATTATATCTGCGTTCACACAGGTTATGACCTTCAAGCTGTAGGAAAAAATTCTTTCGAAGACCTTGCAACCATTAAGAGCGTTGTAAAAAATGCGAAAACTGCTATTGCAGGCGGAATCAAATTAGAAACACTTCCAGATGTGATTAAAGTACAACCAGATCTTGTCATCGTAGGTGGCGGTATCACAAGCAAAGACGATAAAAAAGCAGTTGCAGCTAAAATGCAAGAATTAATTAAACAAGGTTAATTATAACTATGAAAACTACTCAATATTTAGCTGAAGTCGTTCAAGAATTAAGTCGGACAGTCGACTTAATCTCTGACGAAGAAGCAGAGAAGTTGGTTAATAAGATTCTGGAATCCAAAAAAATCTTTGTTGCAGGTGCGGGCAGATCTGGATTTATGGGCAAATCTTTCGTGATGAGAATGATGCACATGGGGATCGATGCTTATGTAGTCGGTGAAACTGTAACAGCAAATTTAGAAAAAGGTGATTTGTTGATCATCGGTTCAGGTTCAGGTGAAACGAAAACCTTGGTTTCAATCGCTGAAAAAGCAAAAAGTTTAGGTGGGACGGTCGCAGCTGTAACGATTTCCCCTGACTCCACGATTGGAAAATTAGCTGATATTATCATTAAATTGCCTGGATCACCGAAAGATCAATCTGAAAGTGAATATAAGACCATACAACCAATGGGGTCACTTTTTGAGCAAACGATGTTATTATTTTATGATGCATTGATCTTGCGTTTTATGGAAAAAAAAGGCTTAGACTCTACTAAAATGTACGGCAAACATGCCAATCTCGAATAGAGTACACTTTAAAAAATATGGAAACATCGTAAAGACCGCATTTATTTCTTTTATGAATTGCGGTCTTTACTGCATATTACAAATAACACAGTCCATACAGGAAAGAAAAAATAGCCTCTGATTCAGTCCCTTCTATGGCCGGATCAGAGATCATTATTGGGTGGGGCACAGCCAAGAATTTAGCCATCACTCACAGTATGAGCCCTATTTGGGTTATCACCAATATTTCACTGGTAGGCCCCATGTCTATATAAGTTTTTTTATGGGAAAATAAAATCCTATTGGCGATGAAAAACGCTTCATAAGTGTAGTAAACAAAACTCTTCGTTTTATAAAACAAAGGAATGAGGTTGAATAAATGGTTCGATTCGGCGTAATCGGTACTAATTGGATTACAGAAAGATTACTTGAAGCAGCAAATGATGTAGAAGATTTTAAACTAACTGCTGTTTATTCTCGCACGATTAGTAGAGCAGAAGAATTTGCAAGTAAATATGGAGTAACAAAAATATTTACAAACCTAAAAGAAATGGCAGTTAGTCAAGAAATTGACGCGGTGTACATTGGCTACTCCCAATTCATATCACGCAGAACAAGCTATTTTATTTTTGCAAAATGGCAAACATGTGTTATGTGAAAAGCCACTGGCTGTTAATGCAACCGAAGTAGCGAGGATGATTCAAGCCGCAAAAGATCATAACGCCCTATTAATGGAAGCAATGAAATCAACCTTACTTCCAAACTTCAAGGTCATTCAAGATAATTTACATAAAATTGGTCCTATCCGTAGATACTTTGCAAGCTATTGTCAGTATTCATCTCGTTATGATAAATACAAAGAAGGAATTGTCCTTAATGCCTTCAATCCAGAGTTTGCGAACGGTTCATTAATGGACCTTGGTGTCTATTGTTTGTATCCACTTATTACATTATTTGGTGAACCAAAAGAAGTGAAGGCAACTGGCATTATGCTTGATTCGGGTGTGGATGGTGAAGGTAGCGTCATCTTAAAATATGATGATAAAGATGCGATTGTGATGTATTCCAAAATAACGAACTCTTATTTACCAAGCGAAATTCAAGGCGAAAAAGGAAGTATCATGATTGATAAGATTCATACGGCTGAAAAAGTAGAAATTCACTACACTGACGGCACGGTTGAACAATTAACAGTCGACCAATCTCATCCAGCTATGTATTACGAAGTGAAAGAATTTATTGAATTAATCAACCGAGGAAAAACAGAGTCTGATACTAACTCATATAAAAATTCATACACCACGATACAAGTGTTGGATAAAGTGAGAGATGAAATAGGTCTTGTATATCAAAGTAATCATAAGTGAAAAAACACAAAAACCCCTACAGCGACTTGTATTATTCTCTTGAGAAATTACGAATCTGGCCTGTTTGTCGAAGAATAAAAGAAATCGTTTTAGAACTTACCTAAACTATTTTGCATCCATTCTTTTTTATAAGAGCATTATAGCATTTTCTACCCGGCTAACAAATTTTAAAGGACTTTTGCTTATTATGCAAAGGTTCAATGCTCATTTTTTAAGATGTGTTTCTTCTTATTAATTTGTGATTTAGTTTAAGTATTCCTTAATAGGAGTAGCGACAATGACACTACCCCTATTAGGATCCTACCAACAACCGCACTTTTCTGACCCCACCCTACCCTACAGAGTAAAAAGGGTTGTAAATGTAAAAAAAATCCATGCTATGACCCTTTTTTACAAGTACCTCGGTCGTACCCCAGTTAGACGTTGCACCGTATATCCACCATTCCCTCCTGCACCAATCAAGACTATATAATAATAAAGTGATGTGTAGTTTGGAGTGAGTGAAAGTAGATTAATCATTTCTATTGCCTCCTATGATTGTCACCTTTTTAACCCAGTCTTTAGGATAGGCGACATAATCGATATGATTATTTAGCCGGTTACTCGTTAATTCTCCTTCGATAAATACCTTGGGATCGATAGGTATGAACTTTCCTGCCATTCCTGCACGAGTCCTGACATCAAAAAACACGTCTGTTGCATGTCCTTTTTTGATCTTACCAACTACTCCGTATAACATGGTCCCTACTTCATCTTCATCATCAATCGAACTAAAATCTGCACGCATCGTGTTATGTGAATGGATTTCAGCGACCTTAACTACATGTCCGGGATAAACAGAGTACCAAGGGTTAACTGAATATTTGGTGACAGATTGATAAGGAACATCCAAAATAAACTGCTGGCGATCAATATCGTAGTAGAAAACACCCATAACCTCCACATCGTAATCTGTATAGTCCATAAAAAAGGAGACCAGTTGAGCAAAGAGTTGCTTGGGTATCTTAGGTAATTTGTATTTAAATCCAGGTCTGCAAGGCTCACGATCTAGATGTTTGGGTAAGACTGAATTAAATACAGAGAATCCTTCCCATTCAATCAGCTCTTCAGCAGCCGTTCTCCCTATAAATACTCCTATCAGGTTCTCTCGTATTTCATAGTACCCATCTTGTGCAGCAAGGTAGGATATTGGCTCCTGATGCTCAATGAGTTCTTGAGAAGATGAATAAAAACCACGAGTGCCATTTGTAAAACGGGCCCCTTTTTTTCCACCGGTGACCATAGGCACAATTATATTTTTCTTCTTGTCCCAATCCATTTTTGTCCGCTGTTTTGAAAGCTCTGGGTAATCTTTTTCCAGGCGTTTCCGAACATCCTCAAGCTCAAGACCAGCTAGCTTATCCTCAGAGAAGAATTTTGTTATAGAAATGCTTAGCCCTGAGTAGCAAATAAAGGTAGCATGATTCAGTTCTGGTTTTTCTATTTCCTTCTTAGCGGTAACTGGTGTTTTTTCATCTGATTTGATCACAGAAGTGTTTCCGCTTTCCCCACTGAGCTCACGCTTGTCCGCTTCTTGTTCATCGCTTGCCTTATCCTCTAAAGCATCTTTTTCATCGTCATCTAATTCTTTATCAGAACATGCATCAGGACAACCATCATTAGAGAAAGAATCTGATACTCTTCTGCGCGATTCCAGTGAGATTAGCTTCGTCGGACGGCTTTCACCTTGACTTTTTTCAGCTGCTGGATCAGAAGTAAGACTCTCTGATGGAGGGTTATCTTTATGATCTTCTTCAATAGATTGGTCAGAAGTATGCTGTAGTTTATTCTTCTCCTCATATTCTAATGCTTCAGCGAAATCATCACCAAAATAAGAGAATAGATCACCTTGACCATAATTGTTGTTAGACATTTTTATTCCTCCTAATTTAACTAATATTTATCTCGTTCTACACTTCAAAACCAACGATCCGATTGAACCATGCCTGCAGTGTAAGATTAGTCGCCTTAAGATACTCTTGCGGAAATCTTTCTCCCTTAATCTTGGTCACCAGCTCGCGATAATTCATGTCGCTGTTATTAGAACTATAGTAGTAACAGTCCGAATTTGGAGAGTTAAAGAACAGTTCTGGAAAAGTGGATAGCTGCGATAACCGTTCAATATCCGGTAACTGCTGACTACCCCAGCAAACTTGAAAATTCTCCTTAACGTTGGTGTAGGGATAAAAAAAGACCATCGATTCCTCACTGGGAATGATTTGGTCCTCCAAAGCTGCAAGGTATACTTGACTGATTGCCCAATTTTTATCACGCTCATGAATTTCAAAGCCGAATACCAATCTTGGAAAAGGAACTTCCTCAATTACGGCTTCGTGATAATAAGCCTTCCTGTTTTGAGGAGACACCTCCATAAAGATAAACTGACGGGACTTCGTTATTTCAACGAAATGGAGAGCACCTCTTGGCATGACAGGTGTTCGTACTAATCCAGTTTCTAGAGACTGAAGAATAGCACTGGCAACCGCTTCATGTGTATAAATACCTTCACCGACTTTAACACCGTCAATATACTCCTCAACAATGGGAAGTGCATAATGGTCGCGGATCCGAATAACCATTTCATTTCCTGTATTGTTTTTCTCTACTAAATGCTGCTGGCTCATGCCACATCATCCTTCCTATTTATAGTCACCTGGTCAAGTACATGGGTTAAAATGTTTCTCATATCACTGAAGGTTAAGTTATCACTGCTCTCAGATGAGTTCCCACCGAGGAACTTCATGATCTGGGCAAACACAACAGTTGTGCTGTCAGTGATGGATACTTCAGGAACGGATCCAACCCTTTGATTAAGCTCCTTCAGTAAAACTACATTCTGAGAGCTGTTAGTTATCTGTGACTTGCTATCACGAAAAACTTGCTGCACCATTTGTTTAATTTCTAACAACACTTTAAGAAAGGGAGATAAAATACCATAGAAGCCAGTCAAGGTAATTTGAATACTAGCGTTTACAACTATCCCTTCCATACTGAAATCTAGATAATCGCAACTACGATTCAACATCCTATTGAAATTGGCTACGTACCGGTCACTTTCTTCTTTGCCAAGGAGTTCTGCAAATTGAATGAGTTCCGGTAATGGGAGTTTAAAAGTGTTCTCTTCCTCTCCATGGTGGTTTATATGCTCTTCGATGTGTTGTGCGTCTCCAAATACTCTTTTAATGCATGTAACAAATACGGGATATTGATCCCCCCAATCATAACAGTAGTAATTGACTGGGTTGTTCACGATATCACATCCAGCAACCTCGATCATCTTCAGCATGACTAAAGAGTCGTAGGTAGCCTGCATTTGTCCAACCTGTTCTGAACAGTAGTAGGACTTCTCCATATTCTCCTCACACCTCTCAAAAGAATTGAATTGCGGCTGTCTGTTTTTCAGGAGCAGACCGCTTCAACTGAAATATGAGATTATGACTATGCAGGTATTCGTGAATTGCATTACCACTGTTGATGTTGGCATAATCCCCATGCTCGATGTGTTCATCGCACTCGTACGCCATAGCATGATCTAAAGCTTCTTCAGCTTCCGCAAGCGTAAACGAATTCCAGTCAACTTCACTGCTATCAACCAATTCATGGGCAGCCTCAATAGCACGGAAGATTCCAACTGATAGTGTTTTTGAGGTGGTTTGTCCATCTGGTAGACAGGGCAGGATTTGCTTAAGAGTGTTCATGTTAATACGCATTTTTATTCCTCCTCAATTAGGCACAAAAATAGCCGTTGAAAACAAAAAAAGACACACCAAAGGTTGTCTCCTGTTTCCAACGGCTAATAGGTAGCCTCATATTTTGACGGTATAATACCGTTTCCCCTATCTTTACCGAACTATAGCGGCAAAGAAAAACATTAAGTACTAATAATGAAGTAAGTATAGCATATGATTCAACCTGAGTGAAGCTCTACGGTGTAAACTATACGCCTTATAAATGAGCAGTTAGTTTTAAGGATGGAGAAAGGTGTGTCTCACCCTTCCCCAAACGGCTGAACCTTATTTATGCTGACCTTAAGTAATCCTTCGAGATTGTTTCCAAAATTCCCCCTTCTTTATCTACTTACCGACTTTGCTTTATTTGATGTTCGCTACTACTGTATATAACGTAATGCTCAAAAACATTTCTTCCAAGCCTCTACATAAAAACTCCGATAATCAGAATAAAAGCAGTAGCTAACGCGATGGTCATACCGATAATGCCTATCAAATCCTCAGATTTAATGCTCTTTATTCTCTTTAAGAAGTCATTTTTATCAAGATTTTTAGTTGTTTTGGGCTTTTCTTCTGTAATCTCATTAGGTTTCATTTGAATTTCCTCCTAAATGTATGTATGTTACTTATAACTAAGACCGATGAGACTCGAGAACCCTTCTCTCATAAACAAATATATCAGATAACACTCTTGTGTGTGGTGTGTTCAGACCGTGTAGTAACATCTGTTGGAAAATATTTAGGTATTAAATAGGGATCTAAGGCATCAAAGATAGCAGATCTTCCGATGGGTCCAATATAACGAATATTACCTAGCTTATATACGGTAATCTCCATTAAGTCTCGCATAATGGTATAGTCATTACGCTTTAAATACTTTGCCACGCTGCGATAAGTTTTCCCTTCAAACTGACCAAAATAGTACCCTACTTCTAGATCCATCAAGTGTTCAGGAATTTCGAATATTTGAGATAATCGGAACTCTGAAAATTGCTCAATGAGAAAATCATATTTACTTCTTTCTTTATTTTTTTCGAGGCAATCATGCAACTTGTTATAAAGAGATGTATCTTCTGTTTTTAATGAAGCAGGAAACAAAGAAAGTAATCGCTGTAGCTCTTGTACGGATAAATGAATATATGACATTTTAAGAGGTCTCCTTCCCTGAATGTGTTCTTAACATCTACTAATTATGTATTTAGCTGGTTTAAGGATGTGATTACTGTAGCAGTTACTTTATTCAAAACTCATTAAGGATCTTAGAATAAGAGCTTGAAGTTCACGGGCAGAGCTAAGTTTGGTCTTAACCAATGTTCGGGACATATGATTTTTTATTGTGTTCTCACTAACTTTTAATCTGCTCCCTAGATTATGGTTGTTTTCACCGTAGATAGTTAAAGCTTCAATCACTTGTGTTTCTCTCTTTGTTAGTCCGTATTTAGCCTTTAATTCCTTAAAAACGGGATATAAATTGATTCTAATAATTTGAAGATCAAGACTCATAATTTAGCCTCCAGTAAATAAATTTTTATCTAAGAAAAATGTGAGCCAGACCACACCAAGTGTCACTCCCATGCAAAGATATTCAACTAGGGAACCTCTGAAACTTCCTGTACTCATAATCCGAAATCTCAGTACGTACTTAAATGGTGGGAGAATTCGTATACCACGGTTCGTTAATGCATCTGCAAGTAGATGAAGCATGTAGGATAACCCTCCAGCTAGCCAGATAGATATATCACCTGTAGTCAAATATAAGATCAAGGTCCAACCAACCAATCCATAGATTGTATGAGTTAATCCTCGGTGCGGCAGGAACGACACAAGTATAAGTAAGGAACCTCCAATATAGTTCCAAGGCGAGATTTGGCTGCCGAAAGCAATCAGTATGATTCCCGTTAAAATCATAATGACATTCTTCAATGTTCGATTCGGGAGAAAGGTAATGATTGCTGCAGCTATGGCCAACATATAATTCCACGGAGAATACGCTTCTCCAAGAAAGATGACAGCAGCTGCAGCCAATAAGAGAAGCAGCTGGAATGTGCGAATTACTGTTTTTGGAATTGCTCTTGAAACTAAAAGAGAATTTGGTTCATCGATATCAGGAAGTAGTGAACTTAAAACAGCAACTACTATTACGGGTATTGTAATTTCTTGATCAGCTAGTTGGAGTGCAGATAAGGATAGCCCCGTACTGATAACTAAATGTGCTCTTCCCATCATAGACGCCAGCTCCTTTCCACTATACCGGCAGGATATGTACTAAATCCGATACTGTAGATGAATATTGACACTTCGGTAGTGATTTAATAATAAGTCCTTTATATCGCTTCGTTCTCATTCGGTTATCCAAGATGATAACAGCTCCTTGGCAATGAACTGAGCGATTTAAACGGCCAAAACCCTGTTTAAGTTTAAATATCATCTTGGGAAACATATAGTCGAAAAAGCTGCTTCGATTGGCTTTCTCAAGAAGCTCAATTTGTGCTTTTATTAAAGGATCGTCGGGATGTGGAAAAGGTAATCTAGGGATCACTACTGTAGTAAGAGCTTCTCCTGCGACATCAACACCGGTCCAGAAACTAGATGACCCAAATACGATTGTTCTTGGCTCATTTTTTAGTTGTTGGATGAGTTCTTCACGATTACATCCAGGATATTGAACCAATAGATGATAACCCACTTCACTACAATACTTTTGGAAAGAACGAGCGACCTGGTTCATCGCATCAAAACTTGTAAAAAGGACAAGCATACGACCGCCAGTATACATCGTTATCTCCTCTAGCTTTTCTGCAGTATATCCGTTGAAACCAGGACTGTTTGGTTCAGGTGCATCATCCGGTACGATAATCATCGTCTTGTTTATGTAATCAAACGGACTACCGACAACGACTGAATCATACTCTTTGACTCCAACCCGTCCAGCAAAGAAAGAAAAGTTCCCGCTGTTGGACATCGTAGCGCTTGTTAGAATAACAGGCACTTTATCGAATAAGCTAGAAGCCAGTACAACTTTTGGAAACAGTGGAGCAGCATGCAGGGTGATCTGATCACGGCCACGAACAGTAGCCCAGTATGCCCAGGATCGTTTAGCATTGTTACTAATGAAATCAAGGTCATCATTATACTCAAAGAGCTGATCAAGAATATCGGAAGCACCACGGACATTCATACTTTTTAATGTCTCCAAGAAATCCTTGATTAAAGAGCAAGCCTCTGATACATCAATCTGTTTGTCTAAGAGCTGATATGCTTTGTTCCCCATTTCATTTCCAATCTCAGCAAATACTTGGTCAAGGTTACGGTGGATGTCCTGGCGAAGTTGAGATAGCTTAAGCTGCGCACCATGATCTAATTCTTTAAAGATGTCACGTTGGAACAATTGATCGAATAAAGACTCAAACTGGTTTATGTCAGCAGACTTCTCAAAGATTTGGCAGCAGACATCTTCCATTTCATGAGCCTCATCGAAAATGACGGCATCGTAATTTGGAAGAGAACCATTTCCTGTCTTCCGCCGAATGGCAAGATCTGAGAAGAAATATGCATGATTTGTAACAATGATATGGGATTGAATCATTTTTTCTTTCAGCTCTTCAATTACGCATGACTCAGGCTTATTAATCGCTGGACAATTGCTCGCAGATATTTTCTTCCATAAGCTATCTTCTACATCGAATCCAAGCCCTGTACGATCATTTACATACTCTCGGGTCACTTTTTTGAAGATCTTCTGCACTGTTTTAGCTTCTTCATTTATGCTCCGTAGCGTTTCTTGCCACAAATTCTCAAGCTTCGAGTAGCAAACGTAATGTGACTTTCCCTTAACAAGTTGATACTTAAGATTTTGATGCTCCATTTTTAAAATCTGTTGTACACGAGGCAGTTCTACATTTACTATCTGAGTCATTAGCGGGATCGTGTGGGTACAAACAATAACAGTCTTGTTGTTTTCAACAGCCCACTTGGCTGCAGGTATCAAATAGCCAAGCGACTTCCCTGTACCTGTACCTGCTTCAGCCAATAGATGCTTTTCTCCCTCTAACGCTGCCCCCACTTTGTTTGATATGAGCATCTGCGGTGAACGTGGAGAATAACCTTTTACTAGCTTCGACAGATGTCCCCCAGCCCCGAGTGCTCTTTGAATAAACTCTTCCACAGAACCGCCCCTCAACAATTATTGTATGTTAGTTAATATACTAATATACATATATAGTACAATAAGACTATCTAATTGCAAAACTTTTTGTTAAATGAAAATTAAGTACCTACCTACTTACTTACAAGATAATATATTGATTGAACCACGAGAAAAAGCCGCATATTAATGCGACTGTTGAATGTTCTTGTTCAAGATATCGTACTTCATCTCTTTGCTAATATCTTTCTTAGTTTATAAAAATATTGATCTGAGAAATAGATGATGTAAAAAATATAACTTAATATGTTAATACCGACTAAATACTGCAGGATATATTTAAATCCAATGCGATCTTGATACCAGTAGAACTCAGTTTCAATCTTAGCATTCTTTACCCAAATAGGATCTGTACCTTCTATAGCAATAGAGCCATCACTAGGTCTCACCTTAATATTTCTTGATTGTTCCTTTACTGATTGCCTAAGTTCTTTCCAAGGGATAATTACTTTATAGCTACGCAATTCCTTCCACTGTACATGATTTCTAAAAAAAGATTTTTCAGAAGGATCAGTTGAATCGACCGAAGTTGACAGATGGAACCAAACCCTAGGTTTGCCCTTGCTATCTCCCGCACTGGGGTAAAGAGGAATCCTTCCTTGTTGATCAGCATTATGTACTTTGCTCACAAAGTGAATGGCATATCTGTTTTCAAACTTTTTTTCATCTTCTTCATCACATTCACGAATAGCTGCAGAGAAGAAGATCAAGTATAAAAAAAACAAAAAGAAAAACAAAAATAAACCTTTAATGGAAGCAAGCGGATAATAAAACAATGATATTAACAAGATAACGCATACTAGCAAGGCTAGTAAACGTCCAAGAAAAGTACGCAGCAGTATAACATTTAAATTCTTCAAACGAATTCCTCCATGATCCTACCAATCGCTGTAAGTACCTCGTTGCCGTCGGGTAAAATAAGTTGGCTATAATCGATAAAGATCTGCTCTTTTAATTTTAATTAATTGATCCATTTCTTTATAAAATGAATTGTAGCTAATGTGACATAACATAGGATCTCTTGGTGCTAGATAAAACCATGAAATATTACTCAATTATCCGTTGACAGTATTTATATTGCTTCTTATTCTGATTCTCGATGTTGTAAGAATGCTTCTAGTTTTTTATCAGGGATTTTCCGCTTTAAATGATCTGGGAGATGATCAAAGCAATAAACCATTTTATCGCGGTTGAGATTCGGAACTTGTTTGAGCAGCTCCCATTCATCAGCTGATAATGATTTTCCGCAGCCTGTCATTATACAATTTCGTTCAACCCTTGATTTGGATTGGACAACTCGTTTCTGTCCTTCTGGAGCAGGATCACTGCCTATAAGATGACGCAAAGCTGGATTATCTCCCCAATCCTTATATGGAGCAAGATCCTTCCATCCCATTTGCCAACTATCTACCGCTTCAACAAAAGCGCTGGCGGCAGCCTGATCAAGTGCGTTGGAGACTCTCGGACGTCCCTGGCCATCCTTATCAATATAAGCAAATCCGAATCCATCTCTGGTGTAATCACTTATAGAAATCGAAACTATAACCTTGACGTACTGCTGCTCTAAATTGATTTCGATATCTTTAATGGTTTTGCTCCACTGCCCCTCCGTTGCAGCTTCCAGCCTGTCAGTATATATCTGATTCGGAATATACGCTTTTTGTGTGTCGGATCGCAGCTTGACTGTTCCTTCTGGAAATGACTCCTTTAGCCTCCGAACAACATCTGGGTAATTCAGCTCGTCCATATTTTTCACTCCCGACATTAATACATCAGTCACATCCGATCTGGAGGGAAACTGATTTCAGTTTTTAGTACACCTCTTATACATCAAACTTCTTCATGTATTTTTCAAAGTTAGAATAGACCTTCTTTGCCATTGTGACTCGTTCAGGTAGATCACGTAACATTTGAATGAAGTATTCGTGGCCAGAATCAGTGATGCTATAATACCGGTTGTATCGATCATCACCTTTCCACTCACGAATGACGTGCCCATTCTCGGCCAACTTTCTGAGCCTAGCACTAAGATATGAATCGTTCACGCCAATTCCGCCTAAAACGGACGCAATCTTCTTATCCAGCTCACTTACATAGAGTTGCTTGCCACCCTGCAACTCGGATAAAACAACAAAATCGATTACTTGCTGCACTTTAACAACATAACCCAAGGTCCCCTCTTTTTCGACGGGATTATCATTTCTAGGCATAACCAGCCTCCTCTTGCAAAGTATCAGGGTTAACCGTTAAATTGAATAGGGCAGGGCCCCCAATATAATGTACTAATTATAACATATTTCTCAACCAAAGCGTGGTATTACTATCCGTGTTTACACGCCTTTTCCTTCCCACTCTCCATCATACGAGCAATCTCTTTTGTTTATCCCCTTTATACCAATTTCTACTTCTTCTGTATCTAGATTCGAACCTAGCTGCAGAACTCTATATCTACAACTCAATCCGGATCTATTCTTTTGCTAAGTACGTATCTAGCTGCAAATAATAACACTGTAACTTAATCCGAATCCAGTAACAGATTACGACCGTCGGGGGGGCCGCGCGCTGCGCGAAAACCTGGTTAAAAAGGTATCAAAAGAATCCAAAGAATTGTAGAAGAAATGAAAAAAGAAGAAGGAAAAAGGGGTTGTGTTCAAGGTACATAATCGCGGATGTAAGTAAGGTAACGAAGCTGTATATCTAGTGAGAGAATTATCTGGGGAGCAGCCAGCCGGACACACAATGGATGGATACGGTGGTCGGTGGCAGGAAGAACGACGGTGAAGCTGTATGAGTCGAGTTTATTCGTGTAAACACGCTTAGTGTAAACACGGGTATGCAATCAAACCCACCTTTCTTTACCATACAAAAAGCGGGCTTGTGCTTTTTTACCGAAGGACTAATCATTCAGTTACAGGATTCACAGACTCATACAATTTATAGATTGGTAGCATCATATAGAAGTCTTGTAGTTCTTTGTCCATCAAGTTAAAGAAAAATCGACTCTCGTCTAAATTTTTGAGCAGTACGCTGACACAAAATGATAGCTCTGCGTTTTCTTCTTTTATAGCCTGCATTTTTTTTTGATATAGTAACTGATTCTCTTCATCAGTTAGACTCCCATCTCTCCATAATTTAATCTGTAGTTTATTTATCAAAATATATTCATTATTTACATTTGCCTGTCCATTAGATTTTGCATAGATATTCTCAGCTATATCTAAGAGTTCTCTCTTACCAGACTTAATAAATGCGTTAATACATTTTAAACAGAAGTTGTTAGTAAAATCAGAAACTGTATTACTCGAAAATGGATCAATTTGATCAAAAGAATTACAGATTGCTTGACTATTTATGTTGATTCCCTTAGCTAAAGACTCTTCAGAAAGAGAAATATAAATACTGTGACGATATTCCTCGCCATCACCCTCGTCAACCATGTATAATTCAGAAGCAGCAACCTCATCAGAAAAAACACTTACTATTCTTTGCTTTGCGGTGGAATTATAGAACAACAATACTAAGTGCTTTCCGACTTTAAAGTTGAATATTCCTCTCTTTGTTTCACCAAACGAAAATCCTCTAACATCATTCTTTAGTACTCTAAGAATTAACCACTCTAATTCTTCACCTAGTTGATCATCACATTCTTGTTCAATAAGTGTTGTTTTGTCGATGCCAAGAAGCTCAAAAGTTCTCTCCAACTCGAGCAAACATTCATATCGCTCTCGAAACCCTTCTAAAGTTTCTTTTTGAGAATCGAGCTGAATATAATTACCTCGGAAACTTATTTTATTACCTGAAAATAAACTTATTAACATAGGAACAACTTTTAGTTGAGCAGCAAGTGTATTAAAGTCCAAAATTTCATAATTAAGTTTGAATACACCATCATTATTGCTTATCTCTAAGATAAATGATTTTTCCAAGGTGTAGGCTGTAACATTCTGTTTTACTTCTATGTCAGTAAGAATTCTATATTCATTCTTCATATCACTAAAAATGACGTTATCTTTTCGAACATTGATTGACCCAATTCTTATTCTCTTTAAGGGAAAATGAGCTTGATTTTTAACACCATACATCGTAAAGTCATGGTCAAAAATTTTCTCCAGTGATTCATCAAGTGAAGGAGAGTATGTCATACTGGTCAACCTTAACTCTCTAAAGTCATCAATTTGAAATGGCTTATGCGTCACTAGTTCTCTTGACTGCAGTGTTTGTTCTGCCAAAAATTTATAACAAACATCATACAATCTTGTTTCATCCAGTGGTCGTAATTCTATAACCCTCTGTTTCTGTTTGTTAAAACGTTGTAGTAATTCATTTATCTCGAGAGCAAGCAAAGCTTTGTAAAAAAGCTTAGTTTCTCCGTTAGGTTTGACCTCACCAACAAGTAATAAAACACCATCGGAATTAAAAAAATTTCGATAATCAGCTAACTCGAAGCTGAAACTCCTAACTCCTTCAGTAAAATGCTCTACTTCAGTCCCCTTTACTTGTACCGGTACTCTTCCAATTAGGGATTCTTTAGTCTCTGAATCATCTTCCATTACCGAGATATGCCCATCAAACGAAATCCCCTTATCTCCCACTGGTATATCAGGTATCAAATAGGAGTCTGGTAAATTTGCCAGATATTCAATTGCATTTACCGTCTGACGTTCCTTTTTCTGATTTGATAGCTTAGCCACCCTGGATCCCCCTCTATCTTATTTCTAGACCTGATTATTTCCATTGCCGAAGGTCATTCTTGCCCATTCCTCTAATGTAATGCCATTCTGAATTTGAAAACCCTCTGCCTCATCAGCTGCGTCAAATACTAAAAGCTCCTCATCTTCTCTCTCAGCAACAACACTATCTACTTGTCTATAGCCATAATTGTACTCATTAGGACGTGCATGTAACAATCTCACATAATCACCTAATTTAGCACAAGCCGCCCCTAGCGCTGTATTATTAGTGTTTTCTGGTGTTATTGCCCCAAAGACAGCACAATGCGTCATTTCATCATTGAGCTTCTCACAAATTCTGCATGTTGGATTAATTTTCTGTGTTCCCATAGATAAAAATCTCCCTTTTTCCGTATATTTTGTATTTATCATATAACGGAAGTTGATTTTCACAAAATTTTTTCATAAATAAAAACAGAAAAAGATGCCGGCAAGCCGGCACCTTTTTTTTATAACGATTTTCTGTATTATCAAACTCATTTTCAGATCACTGATTCGAGTTTCAAAATTTGAAAGCTATCTGGCCAGCTCCCACGTTGTATTTCTTCTTCGTTTTGGCAGCTGGTTTATTACCTTCGACCACAAGTCTAATTTTCTCCTGTTTCGATGTAGACTGCTCATGAACAATCTTATTCGTCAAGTTGAAAACCCATCGACGAAAATCAATCGCATCTCTTGGTGCTTTTGAACAATCCCAGCTTAGAACCGTAGACTCAGCACTGCAGGAGAACTCTAAGCCCTCTACACCTTGCTTTACTCGCTCCACAACATATTTTATTTGTTGCTCAAATCGTGAATGAAGATCAGCTGGTATAGACTCATCTGCCCATTTAAGGAGTACTTCTTGCAGGGATCCCGCTTCAATAACATCTACTGAAGGAACTTCCACCTCAACAAAATCACTGGAATTGTCGTTAATAGTATCTTCCTGTACCAAAGCTTGTACCGAAGATTCCGGAATAAACTGAGTCGCATATATAGTCATCTTGCCCCAAATGGACTCAGCACTTTCCACACCTTCGATATTATTACCAACAAAGCGTTTCGCCAATTCCGTAGCAAGGCTCCCTCCAGAACCTTCAGTAAGAGCTGATAAGCCTTCCTGGGAAAACTGACCTTCTAAGGCTTGGGCAGCGCTCATTTTGGCTGCCATAAGATTAATGGCCAGCTCCTGCATTGTCCCCTGATATGAGTTGTAAACAGTAAGACATTTATTCGGCTGACCTATCCGCCAATGCCGTCTTGATGCCTGCCGCACAATATTCAGACGGTGCCCAGTCTGATAGAAATAAAGTGAAGGAAACATCAATAAATCAAGGCCAGTGCTGACCAGGATTGGATTCGTCAGTATTACCTGAGCACCTTCCCTTACCCTTTCGGCAATCCACTCTTCTCGATCTGGTCCCTTTACCTCTGTTCCAAGTAGGGCTGTCTTTATCCCTCTTTCTTCAAGTAACTGAGAGAGTCGCTGCAGAGTACCCATTTTCCCCGTATAAGTCGCATAAATGCCTACCCTTCGCCCGAGCTTTAGCTGCGATCGGACAAACTTGATCATCTGAAGCTCCTTAGGATATAATAGGCGCTCACTAAGCCGGTAACTATCCGACACTATGCATTCTCCTGTATCCGGATGAAGGACACCTTCGAAATTGAAAGGGACATCTGAATAACTCAAAAGTGTATTCACAAGGCTCCCTAGAAGTACCGACTGGCCACCTGCAGCGAGCTCTTTTTGCACAGCTTCTCGCAGACGATTTTCGACTTCAGTCAGATTTTTTCTGAGATACCAATCCGGCGCAAGTAACCTCATTTTCTTTTCAATCTTTCTCTTTCTACCTGGTCGTCGAACAATTTGGGTTTTGCAGCTTATAAGTCTTCTTTCACCCTCAAGAGGAACACTCATCGGTCCTTCTTTGAGTTCCGGCAGGACTTCGAACATATCAGCCATCTGTATAAAAACTGCAACGTCACTGAGTATGTCCGTGAAGAGCTGCGGTGCGGCAGCCGGCAACTCCTTAACACTTGTCCTTTTCGACTTCCCGTTACTAGAGCTGTTCAAATCTCCGTCATCACGTATTTTAGTGACCCTTTCCCGTACACCGTACAAATCGACCCACTTTCCTACGTCTCCCCAATTAAAGCCCATCTGCTTCAGACGAGAGGGAAACATCCGGAAAAACAATTCGAATAAGGAAGAAGCATAACCATTGGACAAAGTTCCGGTCATTGCGATCCCTCGTTTGGCACAATTCAAAAATACATGAAAAGCATGAGCTTGAGCGCTCCCTCCTGCTAACTCATGGCATTCGTCACCGATGGCCAGGTCAAATTTGCCTTTAAACCAACGCTTAAACAAATCCGCAGGAGATACTTTTCGTGGCGCCACCCCAGCAACCGGTTTCGGCTTACCAGATATATATGATTTTTTCGAATTCTTCGCCTGCCAAAGTCTTGACCCACAAATACGGGTCTCGTCCTTGTCGGGATCTACATTTTTATAGAGGCGTACTTGATTAGAACAGTACAAGTTCGTTTTTCTACGCGTAGGCTTTCCATGCTTATTAAAAAAGTCCTCATACTCCATCGGTACAAGACTGTCCTCTTTCTCTTTCATTAATTGTCCACCACAATCGGGGCATCTCCATCCGCGAAAAGCAACCTTTTCAACAGTTCGAACTGTCCCATCATTGTTTTGAAACTGCTGCTGATATGTACGGTCCGACCAATGTGCAACCGGTTCGTAAATATAACCTAGTTTAGCAGTATCCCTTGCAATGATGTAAACCTCAATTTTTTTAGGTTTCGTCTCCAATCTTCTGCTATCTCGGAGCTTGATAACGTCAATATAGTCTGATAGAAAGTGAACCTCAAACAGATCCTTATCTAGCAGAATACCCCATTCCCGCTTCGTCTTCTTTATCAGATGATTTGGGACCATATAAAGAACCCGTCCAGATTTTTTCTGGAGTAATTCTGTGATTAGGGAATAAAAAACTGAGATAGAGACGGATGTTTTCCCTGTTCCAGGCTCACCAATAACTAAGAGATTACGATGACGCTGAAACCCCTTAATTAATGCAGTTACGACGTGAGCTTGTGCTTGAAATAATGGACGCTTAAGGTTCTCTAACAACTGGAGTGGTTTATTTTGACCTGGATGATGAACTGGTACATATTCATCGTTAAGACGTCTAATCAGGTCTGCTCCAAATAACCCTAAATAATCCCCAATAGATTCCACATCGGAAAGAGAGGAAACCTTTTTCTCTTCCAGAGCAGGGTCAATTGCCTCAATCACCACATTGCTTATTTCTGAAGATTCACTCATGAAACGGCCTCCCCATTTATATCCTCAACCAGTTGAATTGCCCCTGTTCTGAGTCCATAAGATATATACTCATCCAATATTTCCTCTCCAGCGAGCAGCTCAAAAGCAACCAGGTTTTGATAGTCTCCCGTGTAATCATATACATCAAGTTGAACGAGATAACCATCCTGGAATAGCCGAAGATATAAGTAAGGGATCCACTCTTCTAGCATTGGCGTCTCATAGTAAGCATCGATTGCCCAGAAAAGTCTTTCGTGTATATTGCCATCCCATGCAAAAATACAATAACCTTGGTCCTGGCGCGATAAAACTCTTTCACTGGCAACAATTCCGGTAACCAGCGTCTCATCTTCGCGCTGTGAGAGATGCTTGTATTTTCCATAGGGTTTAATATAAAAAGAGGATCGATCATACCCTTTCTCTCCAATACGCGGTGCATGATAGAAACGAAAAGTTACATCTTCTGCTTTCTTGGCATGATGAAATTGAGCAAAAACTGCCTGCACACGCGAATCAATATCTATAACATTCGTATAAATGAGATAATTATTTTTAGTAGTTGAATCATACTTTGTCACTAATAGTGAGCAATGAACCTTCACATATATGTCCTTATGAGTAAACTCCATAAATTTCATGGTCTCTATTCCCCCTCATTTGCTTTCTAAGATGTTAGCTCTGAACCGTTCGAATATTTCCAAACCGGTCCACGATACGAAAGGTAATCTTAAAGGTTTCCCTTGTCGTCTCTATGGTCTCATCCCCGACTTTTTCAATTTCCGTAGTAGCATCCTTCTTCACAATGCCTTTTAGAACGTGAAGAAGTTCTCCGCTGCCAACTTTTCCGTTTAATCGGCCTGAGGCCATTCTTAGGACCCTATGCATTTCTTTATCCGGAAGGAGCGGCTGCAGCTTCAAAGCAGGTGCTTTAGGTGTCGTCCATTCCATGCCTCTTCGTGACAAAGATGAATGGCAAGAAACGACCCTGAGCTGGTCTACGTCCATGATTATCGATCTGAAGTATTTTGGAGTGACGTTCCCTGCCGGCACTTTATAAATAGGATCTATTGCTTCAGGTAACCGACTAAGTACAATTCCTTCAGCAACTAATCCAAGTATTCTTTGTACTTCCGGTCGATCAATGAACTTTACAGATCGTTTACGACCGAAAACATATACTTGACCGTATGTATCGTCATGAGATTGATAAACATTAATCTCATCCAGATTAGTGACTAGCAAATTGACAATATCCTTAGTCATACGTCGCCTCGGAATGTTATAGATAAGTATTCCGTCAACCGCCAAGTACTGAATGATGTGCCGAAGGAACACCTTTTCTTTACGCTCTCGCTTGCTCTCCTCTGATTCCGAATCATCATCATAGGGAGGATTTAAGTATATGAGCCTGAAGTAGTCCTTAGAGATACGGCACTGTTCATAGCCTCCAAAACATGCTTGGTGTACGCGCTCTCGGAGCTCCAGGTACTTCTCTTCATTAGGTTCCACACCAAACGTTACAGCCTTTGAACCTTGTGTAAGAATCTCCATTGCACGGCCACTTCCTGCACAAAAATCCGCAGCTGAGAACGGCCGATCAGGAAATTGTAATAGTTTTCGTACGCAGTCCATATCTCGATCAGTTGTCTCAAAGTTACCCATACGAATTTTGTTTCTAATAATTCGATCAAACATGCGCTTCATGTTATCGGACATATTTATTAACCCCCAATAGAAATTAGAAGAGCCGCGCATGCGCAGCTCTCTTTTATCTTGATATTTATTACCTCACGGGTAATACAACGTTCAATACCGATGGATCTCCATCATACGTAATATATGATGGAGTACTCTGACCTGTAATGTTAAATAAAACATCGTTCACATCCCGGTCACTGGCTGAAAGGGCATCCCTCAGATATCGAGCATTGAACCTGATCATTCCCATACTTTTATCTACAACGGAGCCTTCAATTGACTCTACAATCTCACCTGTGTGGCTTTCCGATTTAACAACCAGCTCTCCGTTATCTCCATGTAAAAAATATACACGATGATTTTCGGATTCTAGCGATAACATCCGGTTCAACGTCTCGTCGAGGCGCCCAAGCGGAATCCTTGCAAGACAGGACTGCTCAGGCATCTCACAGAGTTTCGCAATATCAGGATAACTTCCCTCAACTAGCCTACCAAAGTACACTGAATTGCTGCTACGGTCTCTTAAAATTAAATGATGATCCGTCACTGCAAAATCAATTCTTTCAGAGGTTCTAAAAGTATCTACGATACTTTTGAAATTTATAGCATCGATAACTCCACCACGAAACTCGTCTGGATTTGGTATCTTTACGTCAGAAACGAAATCATATATCCGATGCCTATTCGTCGCGGTAAATCCAAGCTTATCCTCTACTTTGCGGATATTAATACCGCAGAGAATAGCAGTACTGGAATCAGTTGAGGCAAAACGCTGGGCTGCAGCACCCTTTCGCAGGGCATCCATTGGAACCGGCACAAACTTTACTCCGGCCACTGACGGCAGCTGAGGATACTCGTCCGGATCCAAGACCTTAAGCGATGCAGAACCATTGTTCCCGTACGAGATACGTACAGAGGCCTCATTTACACTGAACGATAGCGAACCGCTTGGCAAACGTTTTACAAGTTCTATTCCTTCTCTTGAAGGAAATAGATAGCTCCCATCCTGATTTCCTGTATTCTCTACCTGCAGTTTCACAATAACCGATTGGGAATCGGACATTGCCGTAACGAAAAGAACATCTTTGTTTAAATCAAACTTAATACATTTCAGTATTGGAACAACGCTGCTTCTCGGCACTACCTTAGAACAAGTCGTTAATACGTTCATAATCGCTTCATGATCAACGGTAAACGATACTCCCTCTGCCTTAACTGCCGTAGTAACACGTTCTTCCACTGCTTTTGCCATTTCTAAATTCCTCCCAGTTTTTAAGCACAAAAAAAGCCGTGAAGAAACAAAAAAACACACCTCTGGCGTGTCTTTGTTCTCCACGGCAATTCATGCCTCATATTTATGTTCCCTAAATTGGGTTACTCGCTCACCTACCGAAATGATAGCGGTGATGAAAAATAATGGTAAATCGTAATACCATCATTATATTAATTCAATTGGTTCCCTGCAAGCTTAACCAGCCATCAATGTTCATCCTATTCTTCAGTTCAGATTGTCGTTGTAAGAATTCTTCATAGTGGTTTCTAGAAAGTAAGATAACGGCAACAGAATTCTGCAATGAGATCAGATAGTTTCCTTTAGTGACTGGATCTGCCCTTACCTCCTCCACACACAACATGTTTACGAGAAAACTCCGATGTGGACAAAAAATAATCCTCGATGTCTGATCCAATATTTTTTTTAAAGGTGTTCTTGTTTCAATGATTTCTCCATCTTTGAGATGAATCTTTATCCATTTTGTATCGTTAATCTTCTCGACGAAAAGTATCTTTTTCTCGTTTACTAGTAGATCACGTCTGTTAGACATAACAGTGATCATGTTTACATCCTCATTCTGTCTTGTACTTAAGATGTTCTCTGCACTCAACTGTATAACAGCTTTATCTATCGCCTTTTTTAGGCGTTCAAAGGTTACGGGTTTCAGGATGTAATC
Source organism: Paenibacillus urinalis (assembly GCF_028747985.1). Lineage (NCBI taxonomy): Bacteria > Bacillati > Bacillota > Bacilli > Caryophanales > Paenibacillaceae > Paenibacillus > Paenibacillus urinalis. Next base: position 91,464 of record NZ_CP118110.1, on the reverse strand, counting down.
AATGCTATCCAAATCATAGCTCGCTAAAAGATGTGTAGGATTCCCAGAACCCGTCACAAAGATCATTTTTGAGTTATTCCCGCTTTCTCGAAGTATACGAAATGCGGATAATCCATCCAGCTTCTCGAGTCCGATATCAAGGAGAACAATGTCCGGTCGGTATATTGCGCAGCTTTCAATCAAACGTGAACCCGAACTTACCATGTCTACGACGGTATGTCCCATCTTCTCGACATATAATTTTAATTTTCCTCGTTGGACAACTCCATCTTCAGCTATAATAATTGTAAAATTTGTTTCCATTTTTGCACCTCTTACTCTATTCCCTTAGTTTACTCTGTTCCGTCGGTAGCAACACATTAAACTGGATAAAACCTTCTTCCGTAAGCTGACAAATAATGCTTCCTTCGTTACGTTTTACCCTCTCATTAACAATGCTTAGCCCAATTCCAGTGCTGTTTTTTGTAGTCTTTCTTGGAAGGAACATTTGCTTAATCATGGCAGGAGATAGGTGTTGGCTCAATTTGTTTTTTATAAAAAATCGGAATACATCGTTACGTATTTCTCCATTAAGCACAACCAGTCTTTGATCTGGACTTAACTTCATCACCTCCTCAAATGCGTTATCCAATAGGTTTCCGAGGATTTTTACTACGTCCATTTTCCTACTTCCTAAAAGAACTAATTTTGATTCAGTTTTATTTAGAATTTCAAACTGAAAATCGATATTCTTAGCAGTTGCCTGAGACATCTTAGATAGAATTAACACTGCAATTTCCGGCTGCCCAATATCAATTATCTCGTTGATAGTTGATGTCTCTTCAACTATCTCATTGATATATTCTTTTGCCTCATTATAAAATCCAAGTTCAATAAGACCATGCAGGGTATCCAAATGATTGTTTAAGTCATGCCGTTGACCTTTCACCTCGACCCACAAATGATCGATATTACCCTCAGCTTTTTCATGCTCATTCGTAACAGAACGACCTGGATATTTAGACAACTTCAGTACAGCCCACCCGAATAATAGACTTATGATCGTTACTTTTGTTAAAAGAATCCCGTACTTAGAAATAAGACTGTTCAATACCGGATTCGATATTTCCATGTTGCCTGTGATGCTAATAATAAACGTATATCCATCAACGACACCTGGGTAGAAAGTTTTTATGACACGTTGGCCGTTTATTACGTCTTCATAAGTTGTATAATCCCCCGTTAATGCAGCTCTTTGCATGTGATCTATATCCCTAGAACTCGCAAATGAGTTTGATCCTAAAAATATATCCTCCTCTGTAGGATTAGTTCCTCTAAGAGGGGAAGTCATAGTTAGCTCTCTATTTACAGAAGGTTCGATAACATCAATCCAAAACAACGCGGTTATATCAAGTAATTCCCCCTTATGGTCTTGGAGAATGTTATTTACGTATGTATCTACGTCCATCTCTTGATTAACTAAAAAATAATATCCATTATCTACATAAGGATTGATAATATAATCCGCTTCTCCGTCATAGTAATAACCATGTTTATGATGAGTCTCAGAATTAATAGACTGCACAGGTGGCTTAACAGACCAATAGGGATCGGACATCGCAGTATCACATGTATCACAATCACTTAACTTCTTACCTATCCGGGATGCATCTGAAGAGAGTACAACAGTATAATCCCCCTTTACTAGTGCAATTAATGAAATCACACTGACCTCTAAACGACTCGCTAAATCCTTCAACTGATCATTTGTAACATCTTTATACTTTATCGGTAGACTATTGCGTATTGCTATAGCTGCATTTCGTAAAGAATCCGATAATAGCGCATCGGAGATCTTAATAGTGCTGCTAAATTTGTCTATATCAGAAGAAATATATTCTGAAATGACCATCGTGTCACTTGACATATGATTTAAAAAGGTCTTTTTACTTATGTTATAGAAGATAAATAGATTTGTTAATAGGAAAATAAATATAGTTATTGCGGATAAAAACGCAAATTTTCTTTCAGGCATAAAAACATATCCTTCCTAAGTCCTGCCTCCTTTTACCTACATAATTTACATTTCAGGTCGTTTAATCTCCATTTTAGGCCATTAATATTCCACTGTTAACAAATTTGTTATAAACTTCAAGTAGAACGTTCGCAATCAGGCAAAAGGGGGGCATTATTCTGTGTCTTATATAGTAATTTACGAAGGAGATCGAGCTACGTCGAATGTTGTAGCTTACATACCTGCTCTAAACATGGACATCATCGGTGATACTTACGAAGAAGCACGTGAAATTACTCAAGAAATTCTAAATCATGAAATTTCATCGCTTATCGATGCTGGCAGCCTAATTCCAGACGATAACGCTAGTACCGAAACTCTTCTTATGGGTGGAACCAAGTTCCCTGTTTTGTATGAATCCAATAGAGATAAAAATCACTATACAGCTTATATTCCAGGATTCCGTATTCGAGTCCAAAGTCCATCTCTTGAAGATGTCAAAAGGAAAGCAAGAATCGTTCTACAAAATGAAGTAACGTACAGAAAAAATAACAATACAGCAACGCCAGAAGAATTTGTATGTATTGAGCGTGTTTCCACAGCTCAAGTAGTTATAAGTACTTCAGTTCCATTACGAACTTTACAAATATCCTAGCATATATTACGACTCTATTTATGGTATAAAGGTTAGAATTGTTGTCGAAAATAGTCATCTCAAAAAGTCAAAAAAGCGAGGACGTCTTGTCCTCGCTTTCATTCTTTTATAACCCGATATTTTGTTTAATGAGTACATTAGAATTGTCCCGGAATGAAACCTGGACATATAACACCGCTGCTACTCTTCAATCCATGGTTCGTGCAGCTCAACATAATTTTCTAATTCTTGTATCATTTCTTTCCGGTAAGCTCTTGATCCAGTGCCTGTGATCGTCCATTTCCTATTCGATGACTCAAGATTAACACTAAAACTGGCTTCCGCTTTTCCTCTATCATAATAGGACCTGCTGCCATCTATGGGCTCTAAAACCTCGACTTTAAACCAGCGCCGACCTACTTGTTTTATTTGAAATTGCATGCTATCTTCTCCTGACCTAAATGCTCAACTCTTTATCTGCCAACCAAGGGCTGATTCCCCTGTACAAAATGATTAAATTCCTCTGGTTTTTATCAGCAGCTTGCTTAGCGTAATCAATTGCATCTTTTTTGTAAGAGTGTTTACTTTCACTATAGAAAGTTGCATCGTCATCTCCACTATAATCCAGGAGGTTCTTGATATGTACATTCACATATTTACCGAGCTTATCACTAACGATGAATTCTACTAAAATATGTGGTCCGCAACTTATACAGATATCTTTTTTCTTTGTTAAAAAATCAGCATCTATATCATCGTAAAAGCCACATTTTATACAAGTTGGCATGTTTTTATCACCCTTTTATGCTTCTTTTATTTGTACCGATCCTACATAACCCGATAGTACGAACCAGTCTCGTTAAATCTGTAACATTGTGGCTCTAGATGACTACGTACTTTGTCATATAAACGTTGACCCGGACCGATAAAAAATCCAGATTCCTCTATAGAGCACTTTCGATTAAGAGTAGCTCAACATTGCTAAACTGCATCCCCTCTGCTTTAACCACTCCCTGATTTATTTTTGTTACGTCATCCACAGATTCTATTTTTTTCATATTAATGTTGTTCTTTCTATAGTTAATTTTGAACTCCCTGCCACACAAAGCCTTAACTCAATAAAGAAGACACCTGAGGAACATAATTTGCCCGCAGTAGATCATCAATTCCCTTTCCTAATGAAACGTCCCACATTGCAAGGCTTAGTGCCATATCGTTTTCTTTTGCAAAAAACTCTGCGCATAGCTCTAGAGAACGTTGTACTTCAGGAGTTGTAACTGCGTCGGCGTCAAAGGCTAAAACGACATGTTTGCAGCCGAGCTCCTTTAATGGTTCAAGGGCTAATCTAAAAGCTCCCGTTCCAGGAACGGCGAAGAACGGCTTTACCATTAGATCAGCTGCAAGATCTGCTTTTAGTGCTCCCTCTGTCACCCATACCTCTGAACAGTCGATAATATCGCTGGGATCCTCCCCTGTTTTCCAATATGGGAGACATGGATAAGGAAGAGCCAAATGAACCGGCAGTGGCCCCCCTATAGAAGCACCATTCATTTTAGATCCGCTGCTCCACCACCAGTACTTGGTACCCTGCTCAAGTTTTACACTGAAGACAAACTGACCGGACTTGGAATGACATATCTTCTTATCCTTTTCAGTAAGAATTACTTCAAGTGTTTTATCCTGGACTTGGAGTGAGCATTTAGCTCGTCTCAAGCCATTAGGAAGTGGCTCAACCTCCTCCATAATTTCACCTTTTATAGAACCCTGCATCGACAACTCGAGCGGTGGTTTATCTACACGAATTTGCCAGCCAGTGATTTCATTACGGATTGATCGATACGGAACCATTAGACCCGTATTCCCAGCTATCGTCCAGTATGCTCCATAGCGACCCTCAGCTGCAAAAAATCCTGGAACACCTAGTAAGTCATTTTCGCTGCTTAATCGCCCTATCATCCCTTTAGCGACTTTATAACGGTCCCTTTCTGGCATTGTCCGATATTCTCTCATTCGTATTGAGTCCTCGTCCATCATTCGGTCGCTACGTAAGTGACTTGCGTGCTTTGTAGACAGAGGGACTTCTTTAGTAAAGGTACGGTATACATGATTCAGATGGTCATTTGATCGCTTCTCTACCGCATTGGATAGCTCAATTTCAATTCGCTCCCGCGGTGCACTCTCCGTTAAATAATGTGTATATTGCCGACCAATATCTGAATCTTTGTATTTATCCGATGGTACTCGCATGCAATGAACAATGGTCTGATCCTTATTGATCGCACACCACCCTTTCTTTCCACAGATCGGGCACAGCGACATAATCTCAAACCAATCAGCATGTCTAGTTCTACGTAATCTCATGAATTAACCCCTTTCTTTATGAAACCTGTTGTTTTTAATCTCCTATGGGCATAAAAAAAGAGCTCATCTATCGATGAGCTCACAAAAATGGACGCAAAAAAAGTACATACTTATACCGCATGCACCAGCAATCCAACTATCTATTTGCCATTAATACAGCTACTCCCACTCCACCGAAATGTAAGACAGCAGAGAAAATTAATGTAATACATATCTGTTGGTTAGATTATAGCATTTAATATCAATAGAAAAAAGATATTTATATGTTTGTAATTATAAAAAGTCACCGATCATTATTTGATCGGTGACTTGTGTTACTCATCTAGATTAATATTTTTCTAATTCAGTCTCAATATCCTCGATCAAAGTGTTAACTTCCAGCACGGCTGAATCATCATTATTAAAGAAAATAGAAGGTTTGATACCATCTTCTTTTAATTGTGGCAAGAATTCTTCAATAAATCCACTTAGATCAATAGATTCAGCTTTATAATTCTTCCAATCCTCAATTGCACATGCCTCTGCAAATTCTTTCTTAGGCCAGAAAGGAAGTAATAAATTCCCGTTTGGGTCTGATGTTACAGCCCATCCGTTATCATACAGCCCCCATACTTCTTCATAATCAGCTACTTTTTTTATAAAATATTCGTATCGAACATTTGATGGTAAATTAATTACAGCCTCAAACTCTTTTTTATTCATTCTTAAAAACCTCCAAACTTATCTTTTCCTACCATATTTATCGTGTTTATGTTGTGCTAATTCATAACCTTTATTAAATATAATTTACTATGAAACATATTACTCAGTGAGTAATATATGGCAAGCAGTAGAATATTAATACATATACATAACATTTATCAATACATAAAATATACCATTTATTAGTTTCTGGATATTACATAGATTTATGGCAGGAAGACGCAAATATGTAGTTACTGGTCGAGTATCAAAATGTTTGAGGTTTAGATATAATAGCCAGTGAGGTGGTGAATATGTATATGTTTTTTGAAAAGTTCTCAAATAATCGATTAAAGAAACTTACCCTCACTGAAATCAAGATTCTACTTTGGCTTACAGACTTGATTCGTTGGAACATTTCTCCATTGCATCAATATGTCATCAGACTTTCCGATTTATCTGAGAGAATGAACCATAAAAATATTAAATATACAGAGTTAAAATCGACTTTTATCCAACTGGCCGAAACCGAAATCTTAGTGCAAGAGCGGTCTCTAGAATTCGAGAAAAGGTTGATTGAAAATATCGAGATTCCTAGCAGATCCCAAGTAATTAGCTTCAAGATGCATGCTGCCATAGAAATTCTGTTTCTTAGACTCGCCAAAATGTTTAATACCGATGAAATAAACTTACTGCTGAAAGCCAAAAGTACTTTTACTATCAAATTGTATACTCTTGTTCGTGACAGCGTGTGGAACGGTGATATTGTTACTATCGAAGAATTAAGAGAGATGTTAGATGTACATGATCAATACCCACGCTATGCTAACTTTAAAGCAAGGATACTGGTGCCAGCTTCTGAAGAAATTAAATCTCTCCTTGGCTTGTCGATAAATTTCATCGAGCAAAAATCAGGAAATCGAATAAATAGTTTGCAAATCCAACTATCCCGTTCCATCTCGCATGCTCACCTGGATATCAACCAGGACTACTTTTTGGATCAAGCCAAGCTTTTCACAAAGTTCATTGATGCCAAGCTTACTCCGGACCTCTATTCCAAGTGGCTGCAAAAAGGAGAATATGCTTTTATTGTTGCACTTGATTATGTTCAAACTCGAATTGGATCAATCCGGCAGCCGGTGCCGTATTTATCAAAACTTATTGAGACTGAAAACTTTGGACAAGTAATAAACGGACTGAGACCTGAAGAATACCTGCTGATTCGTGGCTTCCTGGATCCCTTCAGGAATATTACCAGTGTGACTCCTCAATTTGTGATAGAAAAGGAATTTAGACAGTACTGCGAAGACAATGGATACGAAAGGAACACTCTTCAGCTTTGGCTCAAGGCTAAGGACAAGATTATCAATGATATCCATGGTTTTGTAAGCAATAATCGAAAGAAAAAGCACCCCAATCATACATAGGGGTGCTCCAATAAGTATTCATACAGCTCTCGTACATACTTCTGCTCAAAATCCTCCGGATCAAGTGGCCGAAGATTTCGGCTCCTGCGTATTTCAAGTGTTCTGTGAATTTCATCAACAACCGCTTGAGTCATGTCACTACGCATTTTTTTCTCTTCAGACTTTTTCGCCTGATCCATCTTTTCCTGATGATTTTCAATCAGCCGGCGCAAGCGGGCATTCAAATGAGGAATCGATGTCTCAAAATCATAAAGATCTTCCTCCTCATATCCTGCTCCGTTATTCACAAAATCCTCCCGGATTGCTTTAACCATATAACCGCTTATATTGTCAATGCTCGCCTCTTGTTTAGTCTCATAAACATACTGAATATTGGCTTTGACTCTCTTTTCGCCAAATGTTTTAAGTAAGTCTTCAGCAACAGACTTTCTTACACCGAAGCGAGTCAATAAAGATATCGCTGTGACACCTTCTTCAAATAAATCAGGATCCTTTTGCAGCAACTTTTTACGGTGATTTTGTTTTATGTAACAAGTAATTGCGACTACCTTATGTCCGACTTTTGTCTCCTCAAAATCAAAAGAAATATCGGTCTTCTCAGCCAGCTCCTCTTGTGTTTTTAAAAGTACCCGCTGCTTTAGGTGTCCATAATGCGTTAATTTGCCTGGTTCAATCTCGAGTAAGTTACGAAGCTGCTCAAGTGTGAACCTTCTCTTTCCAAAATTGAGATAACGTTTCAGCAGTTCATACATCCGAATCGAGTATTTACTTCTAAGGACCAGAACGTTAGCTAATTTATATCGGGTAAAGTCCTTCTTAAGCTTCAGTAGGTAAGGCTTCAACTGAGGCGAGAACTCTAATTCAACTACACCTTTCCGATGGTGATAACGAGACGCGGAAAGCCAGTTTACCACTAGCTCTGATTCCCCATTATTTTCACGGATAACGAGTGTTTTTCGCTGCAGCCCAGTTACAACTTCTCTTATTTTCTTATAGAAGTTCTTTTCCTGCAGATCTAGAATATCAGCAAATTCTTTCACTTTAACAAAATGAGTTTTAAAATCCTCATCGTCTGGTTGAATCAAGGATATAAGTGTATAGATTACTCGTGATTCCTGCAGGTCCAGGTTAAGAGGCATTTCGATCAATGCATTTGATTTCGTAACGATGTACTCGGGTGAAATAGATGTTGGTTCTAGGTCGAATTCTAACTGCTCTGCTTTCATTTCTCTTAACCCTCCCTTTAAAATTACTATAAATAACCGGTTACTGATTTTCCACTCCTTTATATGTGACAGATAAAAGTAAATAACTTCCTTCAGTAACTGAACTTCTGTCACAAAAAGAGGAGTTTTTTAACCGAACATTGCTAAAGAGTTGAATTTTCTTTCTTATAATAGAGTGCTTTTATGCTTTCTAGAACGTAATTATCACATAATGAGGAGTCTCTTTCTAGTTTTCTGTCACATAACGAGGAGTTTTTTGAATCATATACGCTTAGCTGTCACAAATAAAGGAGTAAATAAAGCAAACTATCACATTTTAAGGAGTAGTATTTACTTTCTGTCACAAACTTAGGAGTAAAACACATTACCTGGTGACTTTCTTTACGTATGCCATCAAATTTGCAGGAATCGGCCTTTGTCTGTCACAAATAAAGGAGTTGTTTTCATAATTATCATTTCCTAGCTGTCACAGTGTAGGGAGTATCCAATCACAAGTGTCACAAAATTAGGAGTAATCAACCCTTACTGTCACAATAAAAGGAGTAAATTTTATATCAGTATCACTTTGAAACAACCTAGACCAAGATCAGAGAAGAAATCATTCGTATATATATAATCGGTAACGAATTGGGTGAAGTTTTACTATATCTACTCCTCTAATTGTGACACCTCTACTCCTTTTATTGTGACGGCTCACTCCTACAAATGTGATACTTTACTCCTCTAACTGTGACATCTATACTCCCCAAGTTGTGACTGTTAACTCCTTATCTTGTGACAGCAAAGTGCTAGAAAGCCCGTCAATTCAATAGATTCATAGACCTGTAAACAAGCAATCAATTTGTTAATCATTTTAAATAACAAAACAATATTAATAAACAAACAGTATGCGACATAGCTTTTTTCAATTCTTCTTAATTTCTTTTTCTGTCACAAAATAAGGAGTGGAAATATGTAGAACTTTGAAGGTAATATATTAATATATATATTAGAATGAATTCAATAACTGTTACATAAAAAATAAAGCCCTCATTCTAGTCAACATTTGCTGTCCGCGGCCGCCAAGCATAAGACAGTAAATGTGAGGAAGTAAGGACTTCATTCACATTAATTAGATTATGGCTATTTTAGCATAGTCTCAAAACTCTGTGAAGGTCACCTGCTTTGTTCATAGGGCGTTAGAGGAGTATTCTTATGATCAACAAGAATCTAAAAGGTACACAACATAAGTTAATGTATTATCGGTATAGGCCAACGGGTACAGAGACACCTAAAGTGAGAAAAGTCGACGGTGTTGAACAAATCTACACCGAAAAAGAATTAGAGAAAATCTATATTACAGAAGATAATGTGCGTAAGTTCAGCTTAGACAAGCACGGGCAGCCTATTCCCTATGTAGATGGTCACGTTACTATTCTGAGCAATTATATCTTTGACTATTGGAGTCATTTTCTCGGTGCTGAGGGTGTGGCTCTATACGCTCATTTGAAACGCTACTGCTATGGGGATAAAGATTACTGCTGGCCAGATCTCAAACTAATTAGCTTGAAAATGAACAAGAGTCGGAATACGATTAAAAAGTTTTTAGGCACTCTTGAGCGATATGGTTTCGTACTTGTCTTCAATGTTCAGAATGCAGACATGAATAATATGGAGGAAAGTCCCCTCTATAAGGTTCGTAAGCAGGTCCCTTTCCTGCCCCAGGAGCTCTATGAGCAGCTTCCGACTGAATTAAAACTTGATCACGATAAGTACATGCAGGGGATTGTTGCGAATTTTGATCAATTTCTCAACCTGAACCCAGCCGTTGACTACTTAGAGATTTATGATGATGTTGTTAAACATGGCACTGTAGTACGTAAAGAAAAATCAGTGCTGCAATTGGAAAAGGAAACACTCAACAAGATAAGCTTACTCGAACAAGAGCGTACCGATGAAGACACAAAGTTATGGGATCAAGTATTAAGTGGAATAAGTACAACTCTTTCCCGTCCTTCTTTCGATACTTGGTTTAAAAATACTTTTGCTATTAAGCGAGGACAAGTGCTTACAGTATACTCTCCAGTCCCCTTTACAAGGGATTGGCTAAGAGAACGGTATAAAGATACGATTTTACAAATTGTCTTGCCTTTTGCCTGCGATATCAGCGAGATACACTTTGATTGTGTACAGTTAGATTAGTAAAACAGACCTCATGGTCTGTTTTTTTATGTAATTGTCCGCTTCTCAAAATCTGAAATGCCGACTATCAAATTTTTAGAAGCCGCCTCTCAAAATTTGAGTAGCGGGGTATAAAAATTTGAAAAGCGTCGTCTCTCAATTTTTGAGAGGCGGTTTAACTAATAAATCTCGCCTCTCAATTTTCGAGAAGCTGCCTTTCAAATTTTGAAAGGCCTATTCGCTAGTCAATAACTGAGAGGCCCTCTCTGAAGATTTGAGAGAGTTTGGATCAGATGTTGAGAGACCCTATCTCATATTTTGAGAACAAATAAATACAATTAAAAAAACGAAAGAAGCACTACAAGTAAGAAAAACGATATTATACTCCTACAACATTATTGAGTGGATGAAAAAGATATGCATAAAAAATAAAAAAGATTGCTAGTTAGTTATTTAGCAATCTTTAAAAAAATTCTCATTAGATTATGAGCTAACTGAAACGATGTCCTGAACACTTACCCAATGCCATTCATCTCGATTAGTGACAAATTTAAATTCCCTTTTGTAAGCATTTATCAAAACAACGAACCCGCTCAGATGTATGTCTTTATATTCATCATATAATTGCAAATTTATACGCCGATGTTGATGAAGAGACTCTGCAAGTGCGAGTTGGATGAGCTCTACCTCTTGGGAATCTAGAATTGGTTTTGTTTTTTTGTTTTCTTCAACCTGCTGCCGTATTATTACCTCTTTATGCTCCGGGAGCATCATTCGACTTGACTCCCATAATCCGTTACCTTCGAGTTTTTTTCGAGTTGTCATTTGAAGTGACCTCCTATTTTATCAGATCGGTCGACCGCTTGGCCCGCTGCCGTTTTGGAAACAGCGCGCATGACAACTGTATCCCCGTACTTCTGCTTTAGAGCATCAGTAACTCGTTCAAGAGCCATAGATTTCTCACGACCGGAGTCAAACATGGATACTTGGTATTCATTATCAGGTGAAAGCTGAGACAAACTGATACCCACCCTACGAATCGGGAAGCCATCCCAAAATTGATCTAACAGCTTGCAGGCCCATTGGTAAACTTGATTGGTTATATTCGTCGGGTCTTCCATTTTAAGTTGCCTAGAAAAGCCTGTAGGCCGGTCAAAATCAGCGCCTAAGCATCCTACTGACACTACGTTCCCCATTAACCCAAGTGTACGGCAGCGTTGGCAGACTAGCTCCGTCAACTCCAGCAGAACAACCTTAATTTCATCAATGGTTCCGTAGTCTCTGGGCAGGGTCATCATATGGCCGACTGATTTAGGTGCATCTTGGTGAGTGCCAGGGCGCACTGGACTATCATCGATCCCGTTGGCTATTCTCCAGTACATCTCTGCCTGAATGTCAGAATTTTTTCCGAACTTACGACGCATCATATCCTTAAGCCTGGATAATGGCGTTTGAGCGACACTTCCGATCGTAGTAAGTCCCATTACTGTAAGATGCCGTTTCATTCGGCTCCCTACCATAAACATGTCGCTGACAGGTCGCTTCCATAACGTCTCTGGTAGCATCTCTTTGGTTAAAGTGTAGACTCCTGCAGCATTCTTTTTCGCATAATTATCACACGCGGTCTTTGCAAGTATTTTAGTATTGGATATTCCAAATCGGGTGTACACTCCTGTTGCTTCTTGGACATGATTTTGTATTAAACGGGCCAATTCTTCAGGTGTGCAATCAAATAGGTGCAGGCTCCCGCTGACATCTAAGAACTGTTCATCGATACTGTACGGCTCCACCAAATCAGTATAAGACTTGTAGATTTCGGTGATTTTCATTGAGACATCAATATATTGCTGCATGCGTGGTTTAACGACCACAAGGTCCGGACACTTAGCCAGTGCCTCCCCTAGTCTTTCAGCAGTAGTTATTCCTTTAGATTTGGCAATGGGACAAGCAGCCAATACGATTCCTGAACGTCTTTCAGGATCACCGGCTACAACGAGCGGCCGATTTTTGTACTCCGGATGCTCTGCCTTTTCAACACTGGCATAGAACGACTGACAGTCAGCTAACATAATGACTCGCTCTTTCGTCTTCATAATTGCTCTCTCTCAAACCCAAGGTAGTTGTATGAACGTTGCTCAATTTCTGCTTCAATCAGCCCCCAAAGCATAGACAACTTTCTATGGTATCCCTTGCTTACATACTGCAATTCAACGCCATGATTGGTCTTACGATACTCATACACCTTTAAATTCTTTTCTCGCATTAGCTTTCGAGCTGAGGTCAAATCACTCATTGCCGCATTTTGTAACCGTTCAATCATCACTCGAGTCAATTCCAAGGTTTTGATATCGGACCGACAAAGGAGCTCCCAGTCCTTCTCCAGTACATCGAGTAGTATCGGCAATAAAGCATAATCCTTAACAATTTTGATATCGTCTGAATTCAGCCCAATACTCAACATTACTATCCACCCCACATTAAGAACGTTTGTTTGTATTATATGCGAACATTAGTTCTTTTATCAATGTAAAATATAGGGGGTTCCCTTCTAACATATAAAAATAAACTTGAATTGAAAAAAGCTACCCATTTAAGGGTAGCTTTTGACAAATTATCGGATTTAAAAGATATAAAGGTCAAAGTCAAATTCAATTCCTAAATCATTGGCGAAAGAAATTGTGGTCGTATCTAGATATATTGCTGGAGTCTCGTTTTCTTCAATTTTAATAACAATAAAAAATTTATAAAACAAGTTATAAGTCCTTTTTAACTTGAGTAATTCTTCCTTTTTGTCATTCAGAATAGATATTAGCTTATTTAATTGTAAATTGATATCCAAGGACTCCTCATATTCCGTAGCTAGACTCCATGCAGTTTCTTTTCTATAAAGGTCTCTGTTTTTTATTTTGTCACCTTTGGAGTAAAATTCTGTTGGTTCAATTTGCAGTTGGTTAGTTATATTCTGCTTAGTAAAATTTTCACCTATAATTGCGAACTCAGCCATAACAGTTGTTATATCGTTCATTTTAACACTTCAGCTCCATATATAAATAGTTAGTCGATATAGTGTCCTGTTCGTATACCTTCTCCTTTTCCTCCTTTTCTAAAGATCATTATTTCACCAGTTTTCTTATTTGAATAGAGATCATATTCTGCTATCTTAGCTTTTCTACCTAAAAATTCCCGCTTCAGGTCATGTGCATCAATTTTTTGTTTTTTTAAATATTTATCATCCAATTTTTTAATATCAAGCCCACATTTAGTGTTATGGACCCAGATTCCAAGATCCGTTACATAATACGTATGGTAATCAGCAACCGTAAAGTTGTATACGGTAACTGGTTTTCCAAGTTTCAAAAATTCTACTTTATCTATTACAAGGTTGCTTCCATCTGCTTTTTGTAGTTTGTCTCCTACTTGAAGTTCATCTGCAAAAATCCAGCCTTTGTCTTCAACCCAAAATGGATGGTTGTCTGTTGTTTCTATGATTTGTTTTCCAACGTGCAATTTAATGATATCGTCACGCTGGTTTTGGTATAGACCTGTTACTTCCTTGTAGGCCAAATCTCCTTCTGCATTGTATTCGTCTTTAGCGAGGACCTTATCACCGACTTCAATGTCTTCAATATTCTTCTCTCCGTTTTCTGTAAGAACCTTGGTACCTGCTACAAAACAGTTACACCCCTTAACAGCTTTGGGAGTTTTTTTGCCAGATGATTTAATTGCTTTATATATCCACTGGCCTAATTTAAATATCCACCTAAGTTCTCCGGAAGGATCAACAAATTTGACCGGGTTATTACCTACGTAGTTGTATCCATTTTGTGTAGTTGGTTCAAAAGCTGAGCCTGGCATAGGATCTTTTGCAAGAAATGTAGCTGTATTTGCGTCATAATATCTAGCATTTAAATAATATAATTTTAGTTCTGAATCATATCGATACTCTTTGTAACGGTAAGGATTAATATTCGCTAAATCTCCTTCTGAACTAAGTACATTCCCCCAAGCATCGTATTCGTAGCTAGCAACAATGTTCTCATTTGAATCCGTAATATTTACAATATTTCCTTGCCCATCTGAATGGTAATAGTATCTTGCCTCATCAAAATTAAACCCAACTAACTTTTTATTTGAATCATAGAAATATTCAATAATGACATTTCCTTGATCGTCTGTCTCGTATTGAACAAGATCGTCACCATTATAATAATAATTGCGGACACCTTGACTGTTCTCTGTACGAATTCGTTTACCATCTTCATTGTAACTAGCCTTAAAGATGGTGGTATTGCTTTCCTTACTTTTTACTTCAATAAGTTGGTCTAACTTATTATAAACATATTGATATTCTTCATTCTCAATAAGATTACCATTACTATCATAATTATATTTCTTATTATTCACAGTATTTAATTGGTTTGCGCTGTTAAACAAAGATACTATACTTTCAATTTCTGTTCCTTTATGAATTTCTTTTAAAGTACGATTACCAACTTTATCGTAGTCATACTTGATAAATGTCCCATCTGCAAGCTCTTCCTGAATAAGCTGGTCCTTATTATCATAAGTATAAACAATCTCCCCTCTAGGAGAATTAATTCCTACAATTCGGTTGTTTTTATCATAGCTGTATTGGTACTCACTGATGATGGAGTCATCTGACTTTAAATTACGATGCAAAGTAACATTTTTTGACAAATCATAATCGATTTTTGCTGTAGTCTTGTTACCTCTTGTTCCCGCTACCTCATAACCAGCTTTGTTATATTCATAAGTAGCAATTACTTGTCCATTAACTTTCAACTCGGTTAACTGATCAACATTGTCTAAACCGTATTCAATTTTTGTTTCAGCAGCTCCGTTTGAATACTCCAGTGATTTAAGAAGGCCATTCTCGTAATATCCAATTTGAATATCAGAACCTCTATCCTTAATATTTGAGATTGCATTATTTTGATCATAGTTGTAGACCTTATTTCCATTCACAGTCTCGAGATTAAGATTTACATCATAATGGTAGGAGAAGAGGAGTTCGTTATTCACTCTTGTATGAACAAGTAAATTCAATTCATTATACTCGTGAACGATTGTATCTCTGTTTGGTGTAATTATTTTAGTAAGGTTTCCGTTTGTATCGTAATCATATTGATATTGGTTACCAAGTGAATCAGTTGTATTTTCTAAGTTTCCAGATTTGTTGTATTTATAGTCCCTTGTTTCTCCATTGGGATACGTTGCTTTGTTTATATTCCCTAGATCATCATAATCGTAGGAAGTGGTGCTTCCGTCAGGCTCTATTACTTTCGTCAATTGGTTGAGTTTATTGTATTTAAATTGTGTGGCATTTCCTTCGCCATCAGTTTTGTTTATGATGTTTCCTACTGAATCTGTTATTTCAACTGTCGTATTTCCCTTTGGATCGATAGATTTTTCAATGTAATTATTTGCTGCATCATATTCATAAGTTTCTTTGGTACCATCAGGTAGTATAGATTCAATTAAATTTCCATAATCGTCATAGTTATAAGAAGTAACTTGATTCTTAGCATCAGTTACCGATTTTAAATCTCTTCCATTGGGGTAATAGATGTTAGTTATTCTGTTTCCTCTCTCATCGGTCTCTGTGAGAACACGTCCAAGATTATTGTAGGTATAGGATTTTACATTTCCTGCTCCATCAATTTCTTTTAGGACATTGCCTTTCTCATCATACTGCAGTTCATGTACATTCCCTTTGGCATCCGTTTTCAAAAGAGGATTAAGATTCTCATCATACGTAGTAGAAGTTGTTTGTCCTTTAGCATCAGTTATTGATTTCACTGCATACTCTGCATTAAGAAAATAATTTTCTATATTCCCTTTAGAATCTGTAACAATTGCTTTGTGATTTTTTGTATCAATAGCATAGGTTGTTACACTTGTTGAATCCTTGTAAGGTTCCTTAACCGTTTCAATTACATCCTCACCAACATAGGTGAATTCTGAAATTCCGCCATTTGGATCAGTAACTTTCCAAATTAGTCCTTTGTCATTGTACTGGAAATTGGTTCTTTCAAATGTATCGATAGTTTCATAATAATCCACGTTCTCCAAACGCTTGTTTGAATCGTATGAATATTTTGTAATTTCTCCTTCGACAATAGCAGAATCCACCATACCCTGAGCATTATAAGTAAATTCCAAAATCCTTCCTGAAGGATCAACAATACTTCTTAATCTTCCTTGATCATCATAATTATAAGTTAATCGGTTATCATTTAAATCTTCTTCATAACTGATTCGAGCTTTTATGATACTTACTTCCGAATCACTCTCTAGTGCCTCAAAGTAGGTTCGATAGCCATATTTATCTGTTATAACATATCCCGTGACAGCACCTTGATCATTTCTTTGTTGACTAAGATTCAAATACTTCCCAGGCGGTGAACTATATGTTCCTTTGCTAGAATCGTACTCAAAATAATGTGTAGTGCCATCGGCTTCTGTATAAAAGACCCTACCTGTTTTATGAGCATCAATCAGGGTCTCTGACCCGCTGTTTGACCATCCATATCCAAATGGAGATGCTTCTTTCGATTTGGAATTATACGTCCTTGTAAATTCGAGCTTAACATCTCCTCTTCCAGTTAGAGAAAAGTCGTTGTATTCAAGAATATTATTTCCTGTCCCTAAATTTGTATAATTTACTCCGGAATTTAAAGCTACGCTATCGAAGGTCCAGTAGTCTTCTAAACCCAGTCGACTAGCCGAAGTATAGGTAACACTTAAAAGTGGAGTATATTCTGTGTTAACCGTGTCATCACCAGATATGAATTTTTTATACGTATTCGTTGTTTCTGACGTACTCTTTAATAGAAAACCGATATTGGAGTCAGGCTGATTGATCCATTTCTCAACCATGTAAGGTGTTAACGACCATTTGTAATTGACGTCAAGCGGTGTTAACGCCCCCACAGGAACGGTAGTAACTTGAGAAGCGTTAAAATCTCCTCCTTGTGTCGACCAAAGCTTGCCTGCATCGGCATACATCCAAGATGCAGAGTACTCCGTCCAAGGAGTATTTATGGCATGTAATGAAACATTCATATTAGTATCATTGGACACAGCAGCTAACCATAAGTTTAAATCTGCGGTTATGATATCCACGCCCTGAGGTATAGAACTTACATTAAATTTCAACAAGGATCGAATGACATTGTTTTGAGTTGAACTTTTATAAAGACCTACACCAAGGGTAGTTTCCGTTGGAGCGGTTTGTTTAGGGAACTCGCTTCTAATGTTCGTATCAGTTACAGCATATTGAGGCTGGAACTTTACGATTGTTGGGTCCAGAGTTACAGGATATTCACGCTCCTGATCAAGCAACCATTCTTGATTTGGAACAAGATCCAAGTAAAGCTGATTATTTTCGGAGCGGACATCATAATGAATATCATAGGATATTGCTTCCTCTGGAATGCTGTTTACTCCCGATACTTCTTTATATCCATCAGGCCGGAATGAATCAAACATCATAGGAGCTTCAATATAATATTGAGTTTCCCCTGACTCTTTATCTACCAGCAGAATGGAACCGTTCTCTTGCTCTTTATAGGTCAGATTACCGAGATCTAGTGAGAAACTGTAGATTACTGGATTATCTAAGTTTGCTGGACGCTCTTTCAAAATGATTTCTTCTTTAATACGGTCATTGCCAAGGGTGTACTTTAGATCTGCGTTTTCAAATATTTCCGGATACACCACTTCATTTTGATCTACCTCTGCAGGTGTTTCCTCGGCGGTAGCAGATAACTCTTCTTCGACTGGGCTTAAGTTGATTTCGTACTCATCTTCGGAGATCTGTAGTAGTTGATTGGTCGCGGAGAAAGTGCTCTGTAAGTCAACACTTAATGGGTGTTCATCTGAAACAATCTTGTTCGCTTCTTTTTTAAGCTCATTCTTAATAGGCATCCATTTCTTTATGGTCTCATCGTAGTAATGAATAGGAATCGGTGAAATATCTGTTGTATACGATCCATCACTGTTTAAGTATGTTTTCGAGTATTCATCTCTCTCTGTAGCAACCTCAATTCTTTTTGGTTCGTCTGGTGCGATTAAAGACCCTCCAGTATCAGTACTTTTGTTTTCATTGGATAATGCGATGACATCGGGACTCAAGATTGTGGTCGTTAACAATGCGCTGGCAATTGTAAGCGATATCATACTTTTGAAATTCTTTTTCATGTGTCAGCTCCTCGGTGTTTTTTGAATCACATCTAAGTTAAATTTGACCAAAGAAAGGAATAACTTTAGATGAAAATTCAGGTAATATATTAGAATAATATATGAAAAATATGGAGTTTACAATTAATAGAATTTTCCAAATAAAAACAGTTAAAACCTTCGAATTCAAGGATTTAACTGTTTTTATTAAGTGAATATTACTAATAAATTCATGTTTACATATTAAATACCAGTGTGATTTATTTCTCCATACAAGCTATGGTTCTAGCTGCATATTCATTCAGTAAAGCATCAAGCTCCTGGGATTTTTTAAGAACATATTTTGACTTAATCCCTAGTCGCTTCTCAGCTCTATTTAAACACTCGCGTTTCCTCTCTATATCCCTCAGTAACTCTTTCAAGGTTTTAGCCATTCCGGATCCCCCCATTTTGTGAGTTATCAATTCGCATTCTGCCAGAAACGTTCATTTGTGAAGAGTTCTAGCTGCAGCATGATTTCCCACCATTTGCGGAAAGAAGCATTAATGAATTGCCTCTCCTCACCATACGGGTAAGGACTACCAAACTGTGTTCCATATACTAAATACGAGTTAGTCATACCAGCCGCTGACAATTCATCTTCAATCCATGATTCAAATGCTCTTGCAAAGAGCTCATGGTCACGACGCCAGTATGCCCCCATGTTTTTAGCATCGGAATAAAATAGGCTTTCATCAGAGGGAATGTAGAAGCTCTTTGGTACTTCCTTCCCTGCTTCCTTTAGCAGATTACAATATAAAATGGCAATATCCATCCATTGATTATTCTTTATACGATATCGGCCAATCAAGGACTGTAATGCAGTACTTATATCGTAATTATTTAACGCCAATGCCCCTTTAATTCTGTCGTAATAACGACTCTGGGGAAGCGGGAGCGGATCAGGAACTTTCACTAGTCGCTTGCCATTACCTTCTTTAATCACCTTCATTAGATCAGCGAAGGCTTCTTTTAACTCTGCAGGAAGATGAGGTCCTGCCTCAGAACCGGACAATAAGGCACGCTTACCGTTCGAGAATTGATGGGAGTATGAATACAGATTTTGATCAAGCGCATGAGCCCATTCATGGCACTGGGATCCTCCTCCGCGATGCTTGGTCAAATTCATTACGTTGGTAGAAACCTCAAAATGTGCTGCTGCTTTACCACTCCCTCTTGCTCCAAAGGCAAGCCCAAGAGCACCATAGAATGAGATCGCTTTTGGAGGAAGCTTCAAAATAGAAGCTAGATCTGCCCAAGCATTCCCAGAACAAAGTACGTGGTATCTTCCTGCAGCATCATCCACCCAATTACCGAACTGAATTCCACGAAAACCGTATTGAGTAATAAAGTCCTCAGGCTTCGTAACTCCGGATGCTTTCTCTGATAAGCGGATTACCTCATCAGGTACTTTACGCTCCCAGTAGGCTTTATTTGACTGTCGTCGGTTACTTTGATTCCTTCGTTTCTTTGCCCAATTCCAATCCTGTCCTTCCTCTGATTCAAAAGCTCTCTTATATATCTAGCGGTATCCTGCCACTGCCCGTGACTTGGTAACAAAAAGAGATTTGAATCGATCTCCTAGTGACAGCCAATGCGAGTAGGACAACAGTTCCGGATTCTTTTTCACCTGGTACTCGGATTGCGAGTAATGGGCATTACGAACATTAATCCGCAGCTCTGAGACTGCAGATTTAACAGAATCCACTGTTTTCGCGTCTCTAAATAAGGATCTCAGTTCATTCACAGCTTGTATGAAATATCTTCTTTGAACTGAATCATCGGCTGGTCGTTGACTTACACGGTCCCAGATTAGTTTCACAACTAGAGCAGCCTCAGAAGTATAACCCTCTTCTTGTAAATTCTCAGCATTCAGTGAGCCGATTAACCCATCTTTACAGACTAAATCATATGCCTGGCTAGGATCGACTTCCATAGCTGTCTGCCACTCCGATGAGAACTTTACCAGGCCAGATGCAAGATGCTTTCGTGCACCCCGTAATTCCTCACCACAGTCGTAAGCAAATTGTTTGCTATTGCCGGAACTACTAGACGCAACTACCGCTGCCGGTGGATTAAAGAAAATCTCGTGTTGGTCAACCACCTGATAATCCTGCTCAAACATAAAGTAATCAAACAGTGACATAACTGATTGTTGGGACATATTTTTACCTCCATGCTCCTCCGCGCAAGGCGGAGGTGTTTTTATTACCGTCCGCCAGGACGCTGAACAAGCGATAGACACATACATGTACCCATCAGATCATATTTCTTCTCTTTTCAAGTATTCTCTTTATAGCTTCGTTGTCTTCCTCTGTAACTTGGTCAACTCCTGTTCCGTATGGATCGAATACAGAGTGACCAAAGAAATTCTTCATAGAACCAGATACAGCGATCAACTGAAATATTGCATCACGGAACCTCTCCGTTACTGGGAATCCCTCAACCATTTCTCGTTCTAATACCATTTGGTACGCGGTGATAATCTCACTCTTGCGCCACTCAATATCGAGTCTGGCCATCGTCTGCAGGAGATGTGTTCGACAATCTATCGTTAGATCTCCGATACCACTTCCGATTTTAGACTTACCTATCCTTTGAACCCCAGTGATACCTCCATATCGAATATCCTGACCGATCGCTTTAAGGATTCTACGGAATTTGTAATATTTTTCGTACTCCGGATGAGTGGAGATCAGATTTCCCATACTCTTGTCTTGAGATATGGTGCACAGGTAACAGCCCATTCTTGCCGACTTACCGCACTGCATCATGGCTTCATTGTCATTAACAACGGCAGCACCAAGAGGACACTCACTGCCGGCTGCATTGCCATAAAAGGCTAGAAGCTCTGTATTACGAGCTCCCTTCTTCCATGGTCCCCGGTTGAACGCTAAATACGTGACGACTTCCTGCTTCGTCCAATCTCGAATAGGTGAGGCTGTACGAATATTGCCTACAGGATGATGCCCATAAAAGTCTTCACCAAAATGCTTCGAAAGGCTGCGTTTTCTCATTACACTCTCATTGTCTCTCGAACCAAGCACCAGCACCGTGTCTTCAGCTCCTTCAGCCAAAAACATTGCCTCAAGGAACTCTCTCGCCGGCTCAATCTTAAGACGACGAACACAGTATTTGAAGGAGACGGAAGGGGCTTGGTATCCCTTACCGATGATGCATACGAGCAGGGTATTATCCTCTCGTGGTTCAACGATGTGATACTCAATCCATGGAAAAGCCCTGCCTAAAGCATCTCGAAGCTCATGAATAATTTGTTTAACGCCTGGGTTCTCCACTAACGTATCAGCTGATATGACCATGATTCCTTTAGACGGATCGGGGTTCTTTATTGCATGCTCTATCATCAGCTGCAGCGTAAGCCTTGAATCAACACCACCGGAATTTAATAATCCGATGATAGAGTGCTCATCATAGATCTTCTTGATCTTGGCTCTTGTTACAGCTAATAGTTCATCATCTACTTTCTCAAGGAAATCCAAAGTTTCCCCCGCGATCGCTCGCTGTGTACGCTTTTGCGAAGCGCCGGTTGCCAGATCAAATATATCGAAAGATGGCTGGCAGCGATCCTCTGGAAACGGTAGCTGGTCTTTACTCGCACCATAAGGAGGAATATTGAGCGCGTAAATTTCAATAAGTACAGCGCAGGATCGATGGAATCCGTAGACCTGGAATTTGTGCTTTGGACTCGTGTAGCTCCAATCACTCATGGAAGGATAATTGTTTCTGCCAAACATGTAAGAGTCATCCGTCACTGTAGTAGCAACCAAAGCGTCTATAGCTGCCTGTTCAGGCATCCATAAATTAAATCCTGATTTTTCCAGAAACAAAAAAAGCGCTCCTGAGACAGAATCGCCTTGAAATAAATCCTTCCATGAAAAGCCGCTATCCGGTGCTAAACAATCCAAATCGGGTCGATCTTTAACGAAATGATGGATTGCAAAGTATACACCCTTCTCAAAAATTGCAGTCCAGTCTCGAACGACCCCATGAAATGAAAAACCAACAGCTTCAAGGTAATCCCAGGTATCTAAGATCACAGAGTTATAGTCCTTCAGCCGATTTTGAATCCCAATCTTTGTTGTGTTTTCGACTAATTCATAAGTTTCCATGTTTATATCCCCCTCTGCTAACATCCCGAAGAATGAATGTAGTAATAAAGCTTGATGTAGTGTTCGTTAACGAACTCATATGCTCTCAAGATCAGATGCAGTGAGTAAGATCTGCTACAACACTGCTCTCTACTTCCGATAAACGCCACTACTTCCTCGATCGTATCGAAAGTTTCCGTATTAATCTGATTTTCTAATGTCGCAATTCGATTTACTTCAGGTAAACAGAGTATCAATTGCCCAGCTCTGTATACTCTAAGCATCTTCATTCCGTCGTCTTCAATGACGGTTTGCAAATTGCTCATCTCTATCTCCTCCTATTTGGACATAAAAAAAGAAGGCGTACAAAGACATACGTATAGTGCGTATGCTTTATAGCCTTCCTATTTCAATCCAATATTTATTAGCTTAAAAGAAGCGTTCACCGTCTTTACCGAAAATTAGCGGCAAAGAAAAATACAAAAATCTTAATAACATTATTATAAAGTGGGACAAAAGTGTTGTAAACACGACTCTTCATAATTTGGGATATATTTACTGGGTTTCTCACGATGACCTACACTATGCAATTGGTGCATTACTATTTGAATAGCAAGATAATAGCGGTGGTAATTCGGTTGATTTTTGTTAAGCTTCCACTTGGTATTTTTTGTTCATTGCTATCGAAATTTGTTTTTGTAATAATGATTTTTGCTTACCAATTTCTTCTCAGATAGTTATAACTTTCATTGGTATATTTCTGAAGAAGAGATAATTTTAATTAGGAGATGAAAAATGAATAGGTTATTTCAAAAGTCCATTATTCTTGTAATGGCAGGTTCATTATTGACCTCAACAGCAATTAATCCAAAAGCGATAGCAGAAGTTAAAGATAACAAGACATCTGATGTCGTAAATATCAAAAATGAAAGGCAGGAATTAATAGGAAAACGAAGTGAATATTCAAAAACATACATAAACAGCAATGGTACATTAACAACGGATATCTCTCCAACACCGATCCATTACTTTGATGAAAACATAGAGAAATGGAAACCAATTAATAACGTTCTTAAAGAGAATAATACATCTATTTACAATAACGCCCACTCTTTTCATGTAAAGCTAGATAAACAACACACTTCCGAAGACAACCTACTTGAAATTTCAGAAAATAACTATGAGATAAATTTAACTCCAATGAAGGAGGAATCGGTTACTAATACTACTTACTCCGAAATAGAAACTGCCATAGATGCGGAAGTTTCCAACAATACTATAATCTATCCAGAAGTTTTTGAGAATGCGGATCTAAAATATTCCTTGGGTAACGATCGTATTAAAGAGGAGATAATTTTAAAAGATAAACCTGCTAACCTGGAAACACCGGTTATCTATACCTTCTCATTAGATTTAGGTAATTTAACATACAAGCAACGAGAGAATGGCTCAATCCTTTTATTAGATAAAGAGTCAGGTGATATAAAGTATTATATTGAAGCACCTATTATGTATGATTCGTTTAAACCTAATGGATACAAAGAGAACGAAGAAATATCTACTATACCAGAAGAAGCTATATCATATGATATTAAGTACGATTTGAGATCTGAAAATAATCAGTTGTATATAGACCTGATCCCCAATCAGGAATGGTTGCTCAGTGACAAGAGGGTCTATCCAGTAACTTTAGATCCTACAATAGTTAAATATCAGCCCCAATATGCACTTTCTGATACAAACATTCGAAGTGCATTCCCAAAACAGACAGCACCAACAGAAACAACCTTAGGGGTAGGTTTATACAAAGACGCTACCCAAGATAATATTATTCGTTCATTAATTAGATTTGATACTAGTTCAATTCCTCAAGGAGCAAATGTTTTAACAGCTGATTTAAATTTATGGTTGGCTTCAGTATCTAATGACACTGGTATGAATGTAACCTTGCATTCAATAAGCACACCATGGACAGAATATTCAGCTTCATGGATGTACTCTGATGCCGGGACACAGTGGAATTCTCAAGGCGGAGATTTTAATGCCTCCCAAGTTTCTACTGCATATGTAGATACTCTTACATCTTTGGATTTCAATTATAAGTGGTCTCTCACACCGTACATGATGGAAAAGTGGATTAATAATCCCGATTCGAATTTAGGTTTTTTACTCAAAAGTTCATCTGAAACCACAAATACCTATAAAAAATTTATTTCCGGTGATGATACCGCTAACACAAAAAATACTCCTCTTCTTAGTGTGACCTACACTTCAGCAAGTCGTCTAGGATTGGAAGATTATTGGACTTTTGATGGCATTAGTTTGGGAGAAGGAACTAGCAACGTCAACTTGGGCACTGGTAATAACGTTATTCAGTATACAGATTATAATCTAGATTCACGGGGGGATACTGCTCTAGTATTTGGTAGAACATATAATTCTAAATCAGTAGAATTAACACCTTTTGGATATGGATGGGTTTATAACGGGTACGAAAGCATCTATGATGCTTATAAAACAGGGAATGTTCTTTATACAGAACCTGATGGAACATCTCATTATTTCAAATATGACCAATCTACAAAGAAGTATATTTCTCCACCAGGTAAATACCTAACGTTAACAAAAGTAACGGATCAAAACAAAGGAACAACAGGATATACCATTACTGATAAAAATGGATATATTACTCATTTTGATACTGTAAATATAGATAACGAACTTAGTGTAGTGACTGCAAGAATAAGCTATGAACAGGATCTATATGGAAATAAACTTGAATACAAATATTCAACAGATGGAAAGTTAACTGGTATAGTCGATGCTACGGGTAGAGAACTAGTATTCACTTATACAACGAGTGGTTTAGTTGACTATGCGATGTTAGAAGGACAAAAAACAGATTACAATTACGATATTAATAAAAGACTTGTTTCGGTGGATCAGTATTCTACTGACGGAACTTATAACCGAACAAAATATGGTTACAGCCCAGAAGGTTACCTTACTACAGTTATTGATCCTAATAACCGCAGGACAGACTTTACTTATGAGAATGAATATGTTGCTAAAGTTCAGGAGCCATCGACAGACGTTTCTGGTGTAGATGGTTTAGAACGACCGGGAAAAAGCTATCAATTTGCTGGAAGAACCTCTTATGTTGCGGATGCTCTAGGTAATGTAACTGAGTATCACATGGATAGCAATTATACCCCTACATCAATTGTTTATGCAGACGGAACAGAAGAACAGGTTGAATATGATACAAACTATAATCCAGAGATATTTATTGATTCTACCGGCAAGAAATATATTCAAAAATATGATTCATACGGTAATGTTCTTGAGAAGACTGATGAAGAAAATCGAACAACAAAATACACGTATAATTCTTTAAATTTTGTTTCTACAGAAACAGATCCAAGTGGGAATGTTATAACCTATGCTTATAATGATAAGGGTAAAGTTGATACCATTACTGATTCAAAAGGTCAGGTAACAAAGCATACCTATGATCAATATGGAAACTTAAAAACTGTTGATAAACCCGATGGATCTATGGATTCATACTCTTACAATGCAGTTGGGAATGAAGTATTAACTACAACCGATGGGAATGGAAATATTACAATATCGGTAACAGATAAACAAGGGAATGAATTAAGCAAAACTGATGGTAAGGGAAATACGAGTTATTATGAATATAATCAACAAAATGAACTTGTAAAAGTTACTGATGCAAACAAACAGGTTACTACGTATGACTACGATAATAATCGTAACCTTTTAAGAACAACATATCCAAATGGTAGTGTTGAGGTAAATACTTACAATGGAACTGGGCAGATCTTATCGTCTACAGATGCCTTGGGCAACACTACAAATAATAAATATGATTCTAATGGTAATCTTATTGAAACTAAGACTCCGAATGGCAGGATTTTTACCTATGTTTATAACGAATTGAATCAATTGGTTGCCACCAAAGAAAATGACAATGTTCTCTACTCATACACATATGATCCGAATGGAAATTTGGAAACCATTAACGATGACGAAAAAGTTATTAAGTACACGGATAGTGGTTCTATTGATTCAGAAATAGATAGAGGAAGTTCAAAAAAATATCTATATTTTGAAAATGGGGAAGTTAAGTCTCTAACGTACTCTGTTAATGCTATTGACTCCGTAATTAACTATAATTACGATGAGTTTGATAGACTCACAGATCTGTATTTCAATAATACTAAAATTATTAGCTATGGTTATGACACCGCTGATGACCTCAAAAATATTACTCTAGGTAATGGGGCAACAACAAAAACTGAATATGATAAAGCTAAAAATTTAACTGGTTATGCAAATTATCGTTCTGATGGAACAGCCATCAACGAATACAATTATACCTATGACCAAAATAATCTGATTAAGTCAGTAACTGCTTCCACTGGAACTGTTGAATACGAGTATAACAACCTTAGTCAGTTGATTTCAGAAACGTTGACTGATGGTACTAAAATTGAGTATTCGTATGATTTCACGGGTAATCGAGATACTAAAAAAGTAACAAAGGGTTCCGATGTTACCACCAATGAGTTAACTTTTAATAAAGTTAATCAAATTAGTACATTTAATGGTACCGCTTTTGAGTATGATCGGAATGGTAACTTAGTTAAAGATAATCAAAACGTATATGTTTATAACGTTTTTGATCAGTTAACGGAAATTAAGGACACTGATAATGTTACTATATTTAGTGCTAGATATGATAATAATGGAAAACGTATCAGTACTGAGACGAAAAATAAAAAACGCAACTATTTCTACCAAGATGATAAAGTTATCTACGAAACTGATGAATCCGGGAATATAGTAATTGAATATATATGGGATGAAAGTGACGTACCAGTTGCATTTATATTTGAAGGACAAACATATTACTATCACTTAAATGGTCACGGGGACGTAGTCAGTTTAACTGATAATTCAGGAAACATAGTTGCTTCTTATGATTACGATGCTTGGGGAAATATAATATCCCAAAGTGGTGAACTTGCTGATGTTAACCCTTATCGTTACGCAGGATATCGCTATGATGATGAAACTGGTTTATATCTGTTATCAGCGAGATATTATGATCCAGATCTAGCTGTGTTCCTAACTATGGATTCACATTCTGGAGATAGTGCTTCACCAATTAACCAGAATAAATATTCATATAGTGATAATAATCCAGTGAATTTGGTTGACCATGATGGCGATAATCCCTTTTCTATAATTCAAGTAACATTTATATTAGTTAAAATTGGAGTGAAGTATTATTTAAAGAAACAAGCTCCAAAAAAATTAGCGAAACAGGCTACTTACACAGCTCGAAGAGTTTCTAAATCTAAATCTAAGAACTATAATTTTAGAAATATGAAATTTGCTAATGCTCATAAACACCACTTGAATGAATTTGGTGCTAAAAAACTTAGTTTAGGGGCATACTCAACAAAAGCTAACAAATTCTTCAAAGCAAAAAATGGCCGGAACGTATTAAAGAAATCAAGAGCAAATGGAGATCGACTCTATTACAATCCAAAAACAAATGAATTCGGAGTATTAGATAGAAAAGGTCACATAAGAACATATTACAAACCTAAAGCTGGGATGAAGTATTGGAGAAATCAATAATAAAATCAGGAGATTAATATGAAAACTTTTATTTGTCTTGTATGTGGATACAACGAATTGGAAGAACCCCCTATCGATGAATATGGATATAAAACATTTATCGTTTGCCCATGTTGTGGATTTGAGTTTGGTTTTCACGATGATGATCAAGGATATACCTACGAGGGTTATCTAAAAGAATGGATTCAAAATGGAGAGAAGTGGGCTTACCTTCCTAAGCCAGAGGATTTTGATTTACAAAAGCAGTTAAAAAATATTAAGCAGTAGCTAAAAATAGAAAGAAGCTGTCGTAACTGGCTGCTTCTTTCTATTTTTTAAATATGTTTTATTGGGTATGCAGATAGTTTAAAGTATGGGTCTGTCAAGAATGACAAGGAAATCCCCCGAGGGGGATTTGGCGACTTAACGTAAATGATTGCCCACCCGTTCTGGAAAAAAGACAGACAGTTGGAGTAGCATCTGGCCCAGTTCTGCACGACAATGGGCTCGAATTCGCTCATCCGATCCCTAGGCATGGTAATCTCTTGCTCGCCATACTCACTGACGACTATCTTTTTGCTTTTGCTGTTGCGGGTGTTTGGCGTCATTTTGGCCGTGACCTCATTATTCTCTTTAATGAAGGCTCGTAATTGTTCCTTTGACCAAAGTCCCATGTGCTGAGTACAAGAAACACTCGACCGTATGATACTAAGGCATATTCGTATTTTTTTCAGCATAGTAAATTAGGGCTCCGTAAATATCTGTTGTTTCGTATGAATCCTCTGGCATAGTGGTTTCCGCATATTCTTTAATTATATTTAATGCCTCCTTCTCCACATTTTCAATAGAAGCCTTATCGAGTGCTTCTTCTACATAAAGCAATGAATGACTTTTTGATAAAGTATTTTTGTCATATAGATTCTCTAACAATAAATCATTCATAATTTCGCTCACATGTTTATATAAGTAAGCTTCTAATGCATTATCACGGGTATCTGCTATATTGCTCTGTAACTCACTTATCTCTAGTTTGGACCGTTCCACTTGAGCAGATAACTGTTCTTTTTCCTTCTGAAGGTTAGTTACGTCACTTTTTAATTCCTCAGAAAGCGTCGTGCTGTTTTTTATATCATTTTGGAGTCTGAGTGCTTCAGAATTCTTTTCTTTAATTTCGTTTGATAGCTCGTTAATTTCTACCTTTGCAGTTGCTAATTCATTTTCTTTATCAAAGATCGGTTTCACTGAGAAGATGTATTGATAAACAGCAAAACCAACGCCAAACATTGTTAATAAAACAGCCAACTTATCGAAGGTGCCATGATCCTCCTTAAACCATTTATGTTTTCGAGCCCATAAAAAAAGTCTATTATTCCAAAAGGAATAAAACAAAACCCATATCCCTAGTCTTATAAGAAATTTCATGAAAAGCCTCCATCATCTATGTATATTAAACATTATACTTAACATATCTTGAAAGGAAACTATCTCGGAAGATAGACACCTTCATATTTTGACTTTCTATTGAAGCATCTGATAGGAGAGTTTCTTTATAGAGCAAAAAAGCTGCCTTTTTGGCAGCTCCTGCTATTTATATAAACTCAAGTACAGATTTCTTTAATGTAAGATTGCTTCTGACTGCTGTTCTGATTCATTACGAACCCAAACAGCCTCATAGCTCAGCGTAAAGCCGGCATCTACAGAAGCCGCCATCAAAGCAACAAGGAAGGTTGTCCCCATTGCTTTAGCTGCTTCCGGAGGTACCGCATTTCCTATATACTCCCGAGCCTTTGCATCACTGCAGCCAACAAGCTGGAAAGGCATACCATTAGGCAAATGAGCAGGGAAAGATTGCAACATCGCTAATTCGTAAGTCGTAAGTGGACGATGCCAAGTACCGTCTTCAGCAATGATGAGGTACACGCCTCGATCCTGATCTGCAGGAAATGTTCCATCCTCTGTACCGTTTAGAACATTGGAAGGTGCAGCATTCCTTGGGTCAGAGAAAGCCAAGGCACCGCTGCCGAACCGGGTTCCGGTCACACATGGGGAAGGCTCATCATGTCTAACAACTTGATACACCCCAGGGTGTCTCCCCTTCCGTTCTTTAAGACGAGGATCATTTACGCAAATAGCTCCATTATTCGGCCCTACAGCGCCTGTCACCGTTTGGGAAGCCTCATCCCATTGAGACATACGGTAAATGGAACGATGCGTACTTCCTTCGTTTAAACCCATTCGAGGATCAGATACGGCTGAAGCTCCATTGCTCCTGCCAGGCCCAGCTCCTCCTGTGATTGTTCTAGAAACACTGTTCCAATCTTCAACTGCCCAAGCCCCTCGTCTAGGCTCGTGTTGAACTCGATAGTTCCACCAATCGAGCTTATTTAAATCTCTCCAATCTCCGCCGGCAGGAATCAGCGCAAGACGCATCCATGTCTTCCACTCAAGTTTAGGAAGCCGGTGAAGCGGTCCTGCTGCGACTGTATCACCTGGAAATGGTAAATCTTTGATAACATCTCCAATTGTTTTTAATGGCCTGCGTGGAGGCTGATAGACAAAATTTTTCACACGCTTTTCTTGTCTGGAGATTAAGAGATATCTCTTTCTCCGTTCCGCCAGACCACCTAACTCCCCACAATCGTGAGTATTATCGCTGGTAATATAGCCAAATGACTGCAATAGCTTTTTGATTCGATCAAGAATCTGCTTTCCTCTGGTCATAATGCGAGGCACATTCTCAAGCAAGATGAGCGCTGGAAGATGTCCACCGTACTCGAGACAAGCTTTAAGCGCTATTTCTAGACCAAGGATTGTTAGCATGTTGAGAGCCTGGTACTTCTTTGTTTTTGCTGATTTTTCAGGCAGCAGACCCGAAAAACCCTTGCATGGAGGAGATGTAAAAATTACATCAGGTACTTCCCAACCAAATGCGTCCCATAGATCACCAGGCGTGGCCTCATGCCAATGATTCGGCGGTTCATCTCCGTGAAAATCTATGTACTGTTCTCTTGAAAACAAATCCATACATACGGCCTTACCACCTGTAATTAGCTCATAGTTTTGACAAACAACCGGGTCAGCATCAATGCTGCAGAGTGTTCGAAAACGTCCGACGTATCCCATATATTCTGCTCGTGCCTGAGCGAAACCAAGAGAGCCGCCGCCTGCTCCGCCAAATAGATGAGCTACCGTATGTTCCGTCTTAACTTCAGGTTTGATTGCAAATACCACTATGTTATTCCTCCTGCTCCTCCCTTCTGCACAGGGAGGATTAATGTTTCCCTGTGCAGAGGGTGTAAAGCATTTAGAATATACTGCTATAATGCTGCTCTTTATTAGAAGAATGAAATCTGTCCTGACATAGTAGGTGAATAGTTCATAAACAGATACTCGGTTTCTGTCCTACGTTTTTGGCCTTCTGATGCTTTCACAACAGAACCAACCTTCGCTTCTAAGGTCACGTAATTCCAATCTTTATAAAGCTCAAGCACAAGCGGGTCACCATAATAGGTAACAAGGCACTTCCCCTCTATATGCTTAAGCATCTCAGCTAGTTCCACATGATCCTCTTGCCGGAAACCACCTTTGTAGCAATTCTCACGGCCAACATAAGGAGGATCAATAAAAAAGAACACCTCTGGTCCATCATAACGTTTTATGATTTCTCGGTAGTCTAAGCATTCAATCATGACATTGCGGAAGCGTTTCTCAAAAGAGTCCAACTTGAGTATCGATGACTGGTAATCTGAAGCGCAGTTCTTTACTCTTCCAGCACGCCAGCCGCTCGGTTGATTAGGCATAGGAATGATGCTTTGTCTGAGTAGATAGAAGTATCGAACAGCGCGTTCATATGGGTCCTCCGGCATTTCTTCACGAAGCCAGGTCTCATATAAAAAACGGCTCGTTGGCAAAGAGGCTAGGTCTTCTATCAGTTGCTCCTTTTGCTGCCGCAGCATCATATAAAAATTGATAAGATCTCCGTCTTTATCATTAAACACCTCAACTTTACTGGGCTCACGGGCAATCGTCATATTGGCAGCCCCGCCGAATAAATCAACCCAGCAATGATGGTCAGGTAGGTAAGGAATAATTGAATGCGCAAGTTTTGCCTTACCTCCGAAGTATCGTAGACCCGTCTGTACAACATTGTTTTTCAGTGCCATCTTCCATCTCTCCTATTATCCGAAATCGGTTTTATCGATTCGGAAATAGGCAGGACTCTATCTGTCCTCTTACGGATCCTCGATTAGAGAAACGTAAGTGCTACTTATCCCAATAGGGAGCTCGCAGAAGGGGGTTACAATGAACCGCATAACGGAAATAAATCCGTTCCTTCATTCACACCTGAGTTTAGAGAGTATGGAGTAGCCTACTTTTATTTGTCATTTCTTTTACTCCTTAATTACTAAGTACTCTTTTTCATCTGTATTCGGTGACGGCTCAATAACAGCTGTCTCGAAATACAAGGTTGAACCAGCAAAATCTTCTCCAAGAATTTCATGAGCATCTTCTCCTGCTTCAGAACGCCTAACATATTCAGAATAGGGAGTATTCGTCCAAAGTTGAAAGTCTGCAGCAGCTCGTTCAACTGCAGTAGGACCCATATAAGGAGTGACCTCCTGAATAAGATCCTGAAACATCTTTACTGAAATTATGACTTGAGTACTTAAATCTATATATATCTCTGTGTTTTTCTCCTCTTTCTCGTTACAATCTAGTATCCCAGATCCAGCAAGTGTTCCCTTGTAATCGGCAGACATAATGGTGTTGTAAACCTCAGTGGACCAATCATGAATTCCATCAAGAGTAACCGTCTCAAGCTGTAATGGATCATTCAGATTCAGCTCTAATGTATTGAGAAATTGAATATCAAACCAGAAAGATTGCGATTCTTTAAATTCCCCGCCTAAATAAGTTACAAACAACTTATCCTGGATGCGATAAATATCCGTGACAAAGTTAGAATACTGATAATCAGCTTCTAGGCGATAAACGAAATTCTCGAGCATTTCATGCCAATACAGAGAGGCTTCTGAAAAGTCCAAAACCGTAACAGAACCTTTTTCGTTACATATTGGGCAGTCTTTTGCCCCCTCACACTCGCAGTTCAGCTCTGTTAGAGAAATATCAGAAGTACACTTGATCACATCTATCACTCTCGTTCCTATGTCTTTTTTATTTACTCATCATTTAAGAAGCGCTATTTGCATACGCTGCAGTGCAGCAAAGATGCTGTATTCGGCCATTAAAGCGTAGTTATGCTTGATCAAGTACAACCTAAGCTTTGCTACACTCTGACCGAATCTGCTCTTTATTTCTTCAAAATGAGCATGTCCATGAAGTTCAGCAAGGGATTGAACATTCAGCAGGAACTTATTAAATTCCCCTGCAATATCTTCTTTCTCCATTACGTTGTTGAATGCTTCATATGCCTTTTTCGCGTCCTTTTTCTTTTGGCGGTAGCTGCCAAGTAATTTTTTAAGCTCTTCTATGTTGGCTTCAACTCCGTATAGGTGTGCCTTATTTTCGAATTGATCGATTAAATGGCTTGCCTCTTGTGGCGACTGGAATTGAATTAACGAAGATACGACCATCTTTTCTCTTTCAATCTCTTTCAGTCGGATTTGGGTAAGCTCGTTCTCAATTAACTCCGCGTACCATGTAGGCTTTGCTCCAAGAGGAACTCCGTCACCGTATACTCGGTATTCGATTCCCTTTTCGTCAAACAGACGTTTTAAGGGGTCTGATATGGTCTTACCGGTATGGATTTCTACGAAGGGAAGCGGGTGAATTTGTTGAATAAAAGCCAATACCTTTTCTGCAAAAGCAGTACATTCATCCTTTCGTGGGTGCCATTTTCGAACAGGGTACGGGTCAATAATCTCCTGGTACCCAATGATCCGCTGCCCAAATACACTAAGAAAGAAGATGTTGTCCTCCGAAAAATTACGTACCTCCATGTAACGAATGATGTTGTTTACCCAACGGCTGCGGGATCCTTGGTAGAATCGATAAGCAGGCATTGGACTATCTTGCCGGGTAGATGACTCTGTAATCAATGCAATACGATTCACAACAAACACTCCTTGTTTCTTTATTCCTCCTGGCTCGACGATAGATTCAGGCTCCAAGCCCTTTTTGGTCCCATTGGATGTCGGTCTTGCCGGCTGCGGGATTTGCTATGCCAGCTTCCTCCTGGAGTCACTCCAATAAATTGAAATCCTACCCCTCGAAGTGAGCCTCCATCTTCCTCCTCCAACGTATAGGTAATGAGCATTTGATAGCCCATCTTTTTTGCTATACGTGCAGCCGATGCATATAACTTACTGCATGCATTTTTATAAGCACTGTGGACGCATAAGCGGGTAACTTCAATTGTCTTTCCGTTATCTCTTAAGCGAGACACAGGCCGACCGGCTATCAAGACTCCAATTAATTCCCTTCCATTACTGAGACCGAGTGCAAACTTCATACCCTGCGGGGCAGGATGATGCTTGTTTACAAAGTCGCATGCTTCCCTAAAAGTCACTGGCACAGGAACGGCTTCAAACTTTTTATAATCGGGATAGGATAGTAAAGCTCCATATACCGGATTGCTTGTTTACGACTACGGGAAGAGTCCCATAATACATGGAATCCTTCGTTTATCATCTCCCAGCGCAGTGAATGAGAGCTTCCCAATTCCTCATCTGATAGCACGATGTATCGCTCTAACTCATTATTCGCGAAACACCCAGTAGAACTGATCAGTTGTGGGAGCAGCACAGATCATAATCTTCATTCCTCCTTTTTTGCACAAAAAAAGAGACGCAAAAAAAGCGTACGTCTCCCGTACACTTTAGCGTCTCCTTAAAAAGTACAAATGTTTATAGAACAGCAGAAGCTGCATGACCTATTCTCGCCGAAATTGACGGCAAGAAAAATAAGAATGTTACTAAACAATATGCTAATTATATAGTAACGAAAAGCTGAAAGTAAAGATGCAATAGAAACGATTACATATTGATACTTTTCCGTCTTTTTGCATGGATCCTAGCCCAAAAAATACAGTGATGTAAATGTAGCCTCACAAAAAGTTCGAGGCTACAAACGTAGGATCTTATCCAACCACACTCTCGCTTCATTATTACAAAAAGAACTAAAAGACTCTATAGCATTACAAATATTATCTAATCGTAAATTATGAGTAGCTAAATCTACATGTCGGCTTGCTAATCCTTCGTAAAAATGTCTTGCTTCTTCATCAGTTATAGTAAAATTTATAATTTGTTTAAGGTAGTAATCCGGATTATGTGATTCTCTTTTGTTTTCTAATTCATCTTCTTGAATTATTTTACGAGTTGCTTCGTCTGATATAACTGTACGTTCATACGGATTAAAATTTACAGAAGAGAAAGAAAACTCTGATAAATCTGAATATCCGACATAATTATCATTGGTGATCTGATTATTGATTTTATCTATAAACTCTTCTTCAAATTCCTTTCTATTTAAGTTTTCTTGTTCTTTATCACTAAGAGAAATCTCTGTGTCGATGCTCAAGGCATAAGATAGTTTCAAAGGGTAGCTTTTTGTTAAGGCAAAAGCTCGAAAAGGAGCTATTTTGTTATCTAATATAAGGCGATGTACAGTAAACTCCATTCCCTCTTGTAAGGAGCGTATATAATAAAGACTATGCACCTCTAACGGCAATGCTTCATTCTGAGATTTATAACCGAAAACTTCAGGTAGTTTATATTCGGGATATTTTAGTGAAAGTTCTCTAATATGTTCATCCCAAATATGGTCCTCTCGTGTTTTCATAGCTAGATTATATTCTGCTTCCCATAGATGAAGCACCCGATTAACAAAATCATCTGCTAGTTCTCTTTCTTCAATAAACCATATAATCTCTAACCCTTTATTTTTAAAATAACTATTTCTACGGTGAATATTATTTACTACTTTTTCATCTCCTATTTGTTGTATGTTAGTTATAATATTTAGCGCAAACTCCCGATCTCCCTTCTTTAAATATATATCTGGATATATGTTCCATTTTTCTTCTGCCTTTTCCAAGTAACCATACTCAACTTTAAGGTCATTTTTAAATCGCTCTTGTCCCTTAAGTTCTGTATAAATGATTTCCTTCATAACGGAGTGTTTTTCATTTTCTCTAAAAGTTTGTCTTTGGTATGTATCGTATGCTTTTGCTTTCATACATGTTTTGCCGACTGGGTGACTGAAGTGTATATCTCTAATCTCTCCTGCCCTTAATTTTAATTTTTCTCCACAAAAAGGACATGTAATTGCACCTTTACGGGAGTAATTTCTATATTTCTCAATTATAGTTTGGTGATCAATCTGTTCAGTTTGTTCTAGAATCAAACGTATATTTATTAAATCTTTTTCGTACATACCTAAGTCCATACGTCAATCCTCTTTTCCTATGCTGATCATTACTATATTGTTTGTTCGAGAGGCAGAAGTGGAGTAAAGATACCTCTACTCCTTAAATATCAAAACTATTCATTGTATTAAATAATCCAGGACATATATGCAGACTGTTAATTCTATGGTTTGACTTGATCGGAACACATTGTACGATTTTTCTTTTTTGAGTCATAAAATTAGAAGTGGTTTCACTAAAGTGTTATTCGATGTATTTAAACAACTTCTCTGCATTGGTCAGTCCGTGTTTCGTTGCTGAGCTTAATACATGTTTATGATAATTTACATCATCTACAAACATTACAAATTTCTCCTTTGCTCTTGTTACACAGACATAATGATTTTGCATATTTGTATTGTTATAGATTTCATAATAACGAGTGAAACTAATTACTTGATCAAATTCAAGCCCTTTTGACCCAAATACTGTCATAACTTTGTGTTTCTTATCCCTCATTTGAAAGGCCATGTCAAACTGTGGGTCGCTTACACTTTCATAAAACTTTGTTACCTCATCAATACCAATCGAAAGTCCTAAAAAAACACCTAGGTTGTTTATTATTTCTCCTATTTTACTTTTAATTAAATTATCTTTGTTCTTTAAGTCACCAATGATTTTATTTATCTCTACTCTTCTCTGGCTTCGTTCTTCACCCCCTACTTTTTCCATGAAATCATAAATTGTATAAGCAGTGTTTTTAGTAAACATAGCCAACTCTTTCAATAGAAATCCATTAGGTAATCCTTCATCAATTGGAGTTTTAGGAACAAAAACGAAATCGAACCCTTTTTCATTTAACAACTCTGCGATTTTTTTTGCGTCTCTATTAATATTTGAGATTATGGCTATTTCTTTATTTAGATCAATAAAATCATCATCAATCAATTGTGTAAATGACTCTGGGAACTCATTAATATATCTAGATTGATAATTTTTCAGAATAACATTATGAACGGTATCTTTTTGTATGTTAAAGTATTGTGGGTTATGAAAGATATTAGCGTAGTTTTCAATGTCTTTATGACATCTGAAGTTTGTCACGAGCTCATAACAACTAAATCTTTCTTTGCTAAGGAGTTCAAAGATATTACTCATTGCTCCACGCCACATATAGATGGCCTGTTTCGCATCTCCGACTATAAAGATTTTTATTTTCAGCTCGTTTTTTAAGTACATGAAAAACCGATGCATATCTTGATCTGAATCTTGATATTCGTCTATAAAAATAGTTGCATATTTTGATTTAATATATTCCTGTGCAGCTACAGATTTACTTATTATTGCAAGGGCAAGTTTAAATTTAAAATTTTTTTTGTTGTCAAAAAAAGTTCCCAAAATCTTTCTCTGTTTGATTTGCATAAGACCTTCTGAAGCAACAGTAAACTTATATCTGTTTCCATATTCAACAGAATAATCCTCTGAGTATTCAGATCCAAATGCATCTTTAAGAAATGGTCTTGTTATTTCATTTTCGATAAATGAATCGTTTGTCATAACTACAAATGGTTTCTTTATAGATTGTTGAGCTTTCCTTTTTATTTCCTCTGTTGCCTTAACGGTAAAAGTAATAGCAGCAATTGTTTTATGGTCAGTTATTTTACTTAATTCTATGCCCATTTTCTGTACCATAATTGTAGTTTTACCAGAACCAGCGCTTGCCGATACTAGAATACTGTTATCATCTTCTAGTATTTTATCTCTAGCTTCCTGATCAACCAATCTCGATCTCATCTGACACCAACTTTCTTAAGGCTTCAAATAAGGGGTGTTTGATAATATTGATACAATCATCTTTCGATAGATGATTTGTTAGTTCTATCATATTAATTAGTTTATGATCCTGTAGATATTTTATCGGATCAGAACCTAATGCTGTCTCCATTGTCCCACCGATGGCTTCATACAGGTCATGTTCTAAATCAATTTTTGATAGGTATATACCGTTATCTTTCATTAACTGAATTTCAGATTTATATTGTTTGAAAAGTTCGAGTTTCTTCGTTTTAATCAGTTGGTCTTTTCCTTTTTGTTTAAAAACTTTTTTTCCATCCTCGTTTTCTGTGTAGTAATCAATTTCAATCGGTTCTATGGGGTCTTTCTCTTCTTCAGTAGCCTCCAGAAGGTTCAAGCACCTCTGGATACCTATTAAATCAAATATCTTGGGTTGATTTCTTTTAGACTTTAGATCATTATCCGTTTTAACAAAAACGGTAATATTTAATCCACGCAATACCTCTACGTATGGCTTAAACTTAATTCCACTAACATCTAATAAAAATCCCCCATCTAACTCATAAGTAGGATGTACTTCCTCTAATATTTTTTCAAATAACACTTTCTCCGAGGGTCCTTCTACAAGTAATACTTTATCTGCAAATAAAGCTGTTGCCAAAGAACGATTTAGTTCCTTTTTTACGTTTTTATATTCCTCGTCAACATGATAAATATAAGATTCACAAAGAGTACCACTTTGCGAATACACCCTTATCAAAGAGGCATTATCCATTTCATACAGTAATTCCGATGAATGTGTTGATAAGAAAAAATAATTATATACTTTTGAATTGAATAATTGCTTAGAGAGTGCTATTTGCATAGATCTATGTAGGCTATTTTCTGGTTCTTCAATTAAATAAATTATTATTTTATTTCCTTCTTGTAACTGTATTAAGTGATTTAATATAGAATATGCTAATATTTTTTTTCTACCATCACCTGAAGTTGGATAAATATTATCATCATTGTCTCTTTTAATATATGGTATTAGATTGCTAAAATACCCGCTTATAGATAATTCTGACTTCATTTCAATGTTTATATGCTCGTTCTTCAACTTTTTATATTCTTCAGTAATAGTCGTTTGAAAAGATTGAATTAAGCTCATACTACTTATTTTGGTGTTCAGTAAATTAGCTAATTCCTTAATTTGATTTGAAATTTCTATATCCGAATCATCCAGTTTTGCTTGATTAAACAATCTAGTTCGATTTTTCGAAAAAGTTTTTTCTAAATCAATGACAGGATCGACATATACAACTTTGAATAAATTGTCGATGATACTAAAATATCCATTATGACCAATCTCTATGAGTTTTTCTAGATTGTTTCCCCAGTACATTTTCGGTATTCCAATCTCTTCACTCTTATCATAAACACCCTCAATTTGAAAATAAAACTTATCTAATTCATCGCTAGACCGAGCTCCGCCAACTTTTGATATAATATGTTTTGAATCATCATTATTTTCTCGATCTGACAAGTCTACTCCTAATGTAATCCTAATAATTTCCTCAATGTTATTCTTATAGTAATCGGAAATCATAAAGCCATTCTTTCTAATTTCTTTATCTAGCAAGAATCTTAATGCGAACATGAAATTGGTTTTTCCTACATCATTCATCCCAAAAATAACATTTTGATTTGTTAAACTTATTTTCACTTCACCAAAGTTTCGAAAATTCTCTATCTCTAGACTTATAAGTTTCAAAACAATACCTCCTAGTAGAGTAGACTGCTTGTAATATCTAGTTTGATATTTTAATACTATCTTAGTTTATGTTTTTTTATTTTCGGTAACATCATCAGTTGGTAATGGTAATTTAGCACTTTCCGGATTCATATTTCGAGAATATAGCGTTCTTTATTTAAGGACAAAAGTAGCACTTTCAAATTAGCTGGAGTTCAAATGGAGTAAAATGAAGTAGTTTTTTTAAAAAAATGTTATCTCTAATCTCGCCACTTAGGACAATAGATTTATTTTAATACTTTTTTAGATGAATTCCAATAAGTTACTAAAGTTCCAATGGAAATTCCTCTCGTTACTAACAGTTCAAATCGTCGACTTATTACACATTTAGGCCGAAAAGGAGACACAAAAAAAGTGTACGTTCCCGTACACCTTTAGTGTTTTTTTTCATTATATTTTACGTTGTTGTCTTTCTCATCTAACTTTCTCAAAACATCTTCTCTCTTCGTCTGATTTGCTCTCGTGATCTCTTGCTGGGTTAAGAACCTCACCCTTTTAGGCTCCTTAGTGAAGGGTATAACTCTTCCATTTTGCATGTTCCAATCACCGCCTATTCTTATCTCCATTAATCTTTTTACCTAAGATTTTCTCAGCCTTCTTCATGATCTCTTGTAGCTCTTTAGTCGGGCCAACTCTTTCTCCAACAGGTATCTTTGTAATAACGCTTTTTTGTTTTTTAAACCATTTACCCATATCCAATACCTCCAGCCGAAATGCGTTATCTATCAGCATGTCCGGCCTGAAGGGTTTTATACTATTAATCTATCAAAAAAACGGCTGCCGATAATCGACAACCGTTCTGATATTTTTTTAAAATTTCCAAATTTGTTTTCTCTTAGGTTTATCACCGGAGAGAATTTCTTTAACAAGTTTGTTTATATCCCTACTAGGTTCGACACGTGCATCTGCAGGATATCGAGTAATTACAGAATCTTTCTTTTTCTCCTCCTGAACAGGCCATTTAATTGTCATCATTCGTGTCGCCTCCTTCTAAACTAGTGGTAATCTCTTCTAAACCAACTATACCATATTGAATCATTCTCTGTATATAATACTTATTAAGTTTTATAGTAGTTATTATTGCTTGGGAATAGACTTCAAGCGTTTTGGAAACTACTTTTCTCTCCTCTTCTAAGAGTTTGCTTATATCCTCTGAAAGATGCAGCACAATTACACCAACTGGCTGATAGCTATCTAAACCAGTCTCTCGCATAGGGTATCCCATAATTCCTGTGTATGGTCGATTTTGATCACTCTTAAAACCGTAAAGCGCTTGAGCTTCTATATTATTTACATCATCCACCCAAATTACATCGCCACCGGCTACAACCTTACCAGCAAACTTTTCACCATACGGGATCTTACGGTTTTGAATAGAATTATTATGCAGATGGAAACCACCAGCTATTGATAAGTGCCTAGTATCGTCTAGCAACATAATCGATCCCTGCTTGATATAAGGCTGTATCGGTTTCGTACTTGCTATTTCAGCTAGAATACGGTCTAAAACAACATAGTAAGAATTTCTCGGGCTCGCTGGGTTCAGCATCATGTCCCCAATCATATCAATAACACGTTTCAAGGATTCAAATGTCTCATTAGGGAAGGATCCTAAATTGCTCAGTTGCTGCACGACTTCAGTCATACGAATCAGCTTGTGCTCTGTCTCTTTAATCCCTTGGCTTATGTACTCGTCAGCTTGATATTTCACAAAGTCACCTAAACTTGCACTATACTCTTGGGACTTTTCTGCTGAATAAAAGTGGTTGTTTAGAGGCCCCTTAAAGTTCATAAACCATATTAGGTTAACACTGGGACTAACCATGTTCTTTCGAGTCCTCTGTACTAAATATTCACCAAGAACTAATAATATTAAAAGACCAAGAGCAAAAAAAATCTTGTAAGGTATAGTGAATGAAGAGTTTAATTGTTGGCCGACTTGTTCAACTGCAATTAAAAGAAGGAAAAAGAAAAAAGGGATGTTAACCATTTGAACTACACTTGCCAAGAAGTTAACTATCCATTTCACAGTCAGAGACGTGTTAGATTCCCTCGTACGATGTAAAAAGGGAATGTATCTAGAATCTCCTATCAAATCATCAAGATTTTCATTCTCTCTATTATCCACAACAACCATCCTTTCATAGGTAGTATACCATTTATCGGTTGATTTTTATTAGAATCTGCCAGTGTTACGGGGTCGTAATTTAATGTACCCCTCGTCTTTACATAGCAAAGGTAGTTCTTCCCCAGGTTCCACTATAAATCTATCTATATCAAGTGATTAATATTTCAGATGATAAATCACCTTATAGATTAAAGGGGAGGCAGGGTCTCACCAATGACATGAATTATCTGCCTCGAATTCATCGTTATGCCTCTTTAGTGTGGTATCACTTAATCCTCATCAGGAAAAAGAATAGTAATCACCGGTTCGAGGTTATCCCCGGGACCACAAATTGCTTTAACTGATACATATCTATCAGCTCCATCAAAAGTGGCTATGAATTTAAAATGTACGATCGATCCACTTTGGCTCGAGATTGCTATGCGAAACATCCACAAGCAATCCCAAAGTCTCCCTTTTTCGCTCTCGCCGTTAATAATAGCGGTTTGATCAGGAACAATCATTGAATCCCACACATTTCGTTTCATATGAACTGGATACTTTATACCGACCTCTTTAGCAAGATGGCTTACATCAACTAGAAATCCATCAGCTAACGCATTGGCACGGGAATACGTATCAATCACTTTTGCATTTTCGAGTATACTCATTTTTTATATCCTCCAATTAGTGTATTTAATTTATTTATGATGGAAAAAAGGGAGGAGCTTCATCGCTCTGCCCTTTTTATGTAAGCAATGAGCTAATCCGCCTTAAATCGGGATCTCTTAAGACTCTTCCATCAAACAATACTTCCTTTATTACTTGCTTCTTTAAGAATAGGAAGTCTGCCTTTCTCCTTCATGCTGTAATATTTATCTCCACCAATGATTATATGGTCCAGTACATCAATACCTATGATTACGCCGGCTTCCACCATTCTTTCAGTAAGGCTGATGTCCTCTATGCTAGGTTCAGGATTA
Organism: Paenibacillus urinalis; assembly: GCF_028747985.1. Lineage (NCBI taxonomy): Bacteria > Bacillati > Bacillota > Bacilli > Caryophanales > Paenibacillaceae > Paenibacillus > Paenibacillus urinalis. Next base: position 47,930 of record NZ_CP118110.1, on the reverse strand, counting down.
CCACTTGGATGGTTATGAGCGAAAATAACACTCGCTGCACCTTTTCGAATTGCCCCTTTAAATACTTCTCTTGGATGTACTAAAGTTGCATTCAAAGATCCGATAGATACCGTCTCACGACCAATCACTCGGTTCTTAGTGTTAAGATAAAGGGTAACGAAATGTTCACGATCCAAATATTTAAGATCTTGAACGGCATATCTCGCGTCTACAGGAGATCGAATGATGACCTCTTCAGTAGCAACAGAAGTATTCATGCGCTTTGCCAACTCAAAGATCGACATCAACTGGAAACTCTGTTTCTCGTTCAGATCGAAAAGAACCGATAATTCAAACTCGGATAAGGTTCCGAGATATGGCAGCCCATTCTGCAGGATATCATCTACTACAGCAGAGATGGATCGGCTTTTCACGATCGGCTCAAGGATAACTATCAGTAAATCCTTAACTGAGAGCCGACTTACGTCACAACTATGAAAATAGACGCTTCTGGCTTCTTTAACAGCGGATTGGTTTAAGACCGAATACGACATTTCTATTACTCCTCCCTTATTAGCGTGACAAAAGTTTTCCAATGACGGTATACTTTTTTAGCTGCTTCCTGCGGTTATAAATCCGTTGAAGTCTCATAAGGTTTACTTTGTTATTCATATATATATCTGCCCTTACCGCAACTGAGGACAAGAGCCCTCACCATTGTTGCGGCAGAGGGGCTCCCTCCTCACATTAATTGAGTTTTTATTTATTGCCTCCGGCGGGTAACGCAGCTAAGCGTTCCCAAAATGCTTCTCTTTATCCTACGTTCAGGTCAAAAGTGATTTGATCATCTGGACGCTGATGTCCAAGCAAATTATGCTTAAGCTCATCGATCCATAGTGAAAAACGATTATGTGGAATGGGTAGCCGAATATCGCTGTTCCTAGCCTCAAAATGATAGTGACCTAGGATTGGATAGAAAGATAATCGGATCTGCTTTTCCGCCTTGACCCAAATTGTAGGGACATTTTCCTTGTAGCCAAATAACGGAGGCTTAAAGTCATTGGTATCTACTTTGACCTGAAGCCAGTTGACCGTTATGTTGACGTGGCTGTTGAGTGTAAAAAACCAATCATTCAACAGACGTTCCAATGGACCCTTATCTACGACTCCCTTAGCGCTTACCCACCGAATCCAGAAATAAGACCTCTCTGGATTATTCATTCGCACACGCGCCTCAATTTCAAGCTTGTGTAAACCGACGGAACGGTACCAAATATTTTTCTTACTTGGCGTGAATCCTGCAAGCTTTAAAATGGGGAGAACAGCATCGATAGGTGCTTCAGCATGCCACTTAAATGCAATACTTAGCAGCTGCATAACTCACGCTCCTATCCTGAAGCCTTCATAGACGATAGTGCCTAATGGAAGTACTCCACAATATTTACGTCCTGCAGCTAGGATGACGACGTTCTCAACACTCATACCCTGCTCTTGCAGCTGCTCATTGATCAGTGAAGACCATACATGAAGTTCACCAGGAGATAAGGTCATCACATTCACAGGAACTATTCCTCGAGTGGAAAAAGGAACAATACCTTCACCTGTGAGAGAATAAACAATCTCTCCAATGCGGGATGCCTTATTTATGAGCTCATCGATACGTGTTTCAAAGCCACCAAGATTCATAAGCAGGCAGATGGGTTTACGACTGAATTTTCGCATATATATTACTCCTCTCTATAGCGCATGGGTTTGAACAAGGTAAGTACCTAGCTGCAGGGGCACATTATGCTTTGCAAAGAGCTCTAGAAGTGTGTGCTCATAGACATCTGCCTCGTTTTCAGGTACTTCCTTCCCACGATTGCCAACAATCACTTTCATGGGATTGGATTTCACAACATCAAAGAAGATGCAAGCGTCGCTACCATTCTTATCAACGATCGCTACCCCACCACAAATTAGGCTCCGGTTAAGCTGAATCGAAACCTTTTTTATCATTTTTATTGCCTCCTTAGGGCACAAAAAAAAGAGCGCTCATGTCGCTCTCTTTATGGCCATCCTTATTTTGCGTTACGCAATCGAAGTTAACTTTGCGTTGAGTCTTCGTGTCAGATCAGCCAAAGTCACTTCTACGGTGCCGTATACCTTAAGTTGATTGAGGAGTTGGGTGTATTGCTCAATCTTCTTCATGAATTGAACATCCTCATCTCCAATGTTTGTCACGACTAACAGTCCTCCATCAAACCTGCGCTCGCAATTATTCATATCTATTCCCCCCATTTTTTTGGATCGTTACCCGAAAACTAAGTGATCAATTATCAGACAAAGACCGATAATATAACTCATGAGTAGCAGAACTTTCGTCTTATCCGTGTTTTTATGTGGCAAAAGGATCAGTCCTTCCAATAGTTTTTTATAGTCCATAGAAAATAAAAAAAGCCCCAACAAGAATCACGTTTTTTAACGTAAAACTCTACTTGGGACTTCTCTTTTTATAACTCCTGGTTAAGTACTGATATGCGGTCTAATAAAATCCATTGGCGTGAAATGCTCTTTGAGCTTAGCCAACGATACCGTCACATCACCAACAATTCCATTCTTTTCGAGCAGCATCTTATAACCTTCCATAATAACTCCATCAGGAATTTGCGTTAGTACCTCACATTCGCATTTTCTTGCAGGAACATCGGAAACAATTAAAGTGCCACCTTCAAATACTTGGGTTTTGGTGGTTATCATATTTACGTACTCCCCTTTGCAACGGTCACAATGAGTCGTCATGCACAACGCCTCCTTCTAACCTTATTGTATCACGGAACTCCGTTTCTCCAAAAAATTTCAGCTCATTAAAAATTCTCGATATACGGAAGATGGCGTTTTCCAGGAGGGTAACAAGTAACCACCTTGAAATGCTTGCTTGTGAGCAATCCAACTACAATAATGAACCAATTTCCCTGAAGATCTTTGCCGAGAACTAAACGGCTAGGGGTAACTAGTCCCATGGAGCGAGATTCCCTTATCCGATTATCTTCACTTGAATATCCTTCAATTATTTTTCCGTTAAAAATGGCTACGGCGATATCGATTTGAGTATATGTACGATCCTCGTACTCTTCATTGTCAAGGCGATCATTTAAGTAATGATCGGCAATTTCAATGATGAAGCCGTCAACGCCCCCATTCACCGCTTTCCGGAAACACTCTAACTCGTAGGACCAATTTTCCTTACGGTAATCCACGTCTTTATTACCCCCTTTTCTCTGAGATAGATGAAAATAAATAAGCCCTGAACGCAAAAATAAAAGCACACCTGAATAGGGCCTGCTCCATCCTTTTGCATCAAGGCAATTATTTATCGTTGTCGAATATGAACAACATGCTCCTCTCTTCGCTGAAATATAGCAGCAAAGAAAAATAATTCATTTAATAGTAATACAATGATTATAGTCTAATTATGGAAAAGGGGCAATAGAAAGGCCTTCAATCGACCCATCTATTACCCCAGTATTAATTGTTATGCTTCCCCAAGCGGTTAAATAAACTTTTTGCAGGAAAATAGAATACTAATTGCTAAACAACTCGTAAATAGAACGGTACTTTGGATCCGTTTCTTTGCGATCAAGGTTCAATTTTTCCCATAGATCAAGGATAGCAGTCTCCTCACCATGAAGAGTTCTAACGTTCAGCAATTGTATGAGTAACTGATGAAGCGGCTCTTCGGCAGATAATCCTCGATGCATCTGGAAGAAGACATCCTCATGTCGATACAGTATCAACTGTGCAAATTCAACTTGCTTCTCCGGTGATATCTTTTCTGGCATCAGGATACTTTGAAAAAGGGATACATCATCGCATTGCATTCCAGCCATATGAAACCATTCTTTTAAGCCGGTGAAAGTGATTTCTAAATTAAGCATAAAGTATGTTTCGGTCTGTAACTGTTCAACTAATTGTACATTCATTAGTATGTCCCCCTTACGTACTGAACGTTAGAGATATAAAGTTCCTCATCGGTACCACTGGAAGGAGTTACTGCAATAGCTGCAGGAAGGTCCTTAACAAATAGATTAGGTCCTTCAGTCTCCCCGTAACCTCCATTGTTCACCACGTTATTATAATTAACTGAATTAATGATTGGTTTATTAAAAGTCGGATCGATTAGATCGGATTTAGTAACCGTTTGACTAGTTTGTGTTTTACCGGTTTTGGAGTCTGTAACAGTTGACGTTGATCGGTATACCTGCTTTGCATAGTTACCATAAAATTGCTGGATGCCGAATACGAGAGTTACAGTACCATCAGTATTTACACTCCCTCTGCTGCTTCCACCGCTTCCACCGCTTCCTACACTTCCTCCCCCACTACCGAATGGTACATCATTGAAAGGCTGTCCAGTTGCAGGATCAATTCCTCCGTTGGCATCGAGGGAGACGAGATTCTGACTTCTCATAATACTCTTAAGCTTATTTGCATATTGGCTATCTGTAGCATATCCTGCCCGTTGTAATTCATTTGCGAAGGCATAGGGATTATCCTGGGCTAAAGCAAAACGATAGCGAGGGTTTTCTAAAAGAAAAGCTGAATGATCTGCAAATGATTGCTCTACACTAGAGTAGGCACGGAACGTACCAACGATCGTGACAATGTTACCACCATATTCTTCTTTAGTTGGAGATGAACAAGTAGGACCTTTCCACCCTTTGGATGCTTTGATACCAAAAACGTTATTACATACGCTTCGTTGACCATACCCTGATTCGAGCGCAGCTTGTGCAAGAGTGACACTTGCAGGTACCCCGCTTCTGCGTTCTTCTTCCATGGCAGCGGCAGCATACTCAATAAAGAAGGGATGAGTTAGTGAACCTAGATTTGGTGGAACTGAAACTTCAGGTACGTCTTCTGAAGTTTCAGTTCCCTCCCCAGTTGTTGAGCTGGACGCGCCAGTCTGAACATTTCGTGTCGTTACAGTTCCCATATTGCTAAATGGAGGTGCAGCAGATTCCATATAGACTCCGCTTAAATAGAGCATCTTATTTGAAAAATAATCATAATCTCCATCTTCTTTAGAAAATTTCACCTTATCGAAATACTTAAAAGCTTCTTTACTAGCAGTATCCGTTGCCTTAGACATGAGCATTATGAAAGGAGTAGGGTCAACTGGCTCTTCCCCTTCAGGAATCCACTCATAATGAAGATGAGGACCTGTAGACTTACCAGTGTTCCCCGATAGTCCAATGATTTCCCCTCGACGAACCAATTGACCTGGCTCGACGAATGCTTCACTCAAATGAAGGTATCTTGTGGTGGATGAAAGCTCAGGATCAGAACTTTTAACCGAGACATATATACCGGCATTTGAATTACTTTCCGTTGAGTTTGTAGACGGATAACTCACGGTTGTTACAACGCCATCGAATGAGCTGATGATTGGAGTGCCCACGGGTATACCGAAATCAATTCCTTTATGGAAAGCTTTCGTTCCAAAAACAGGGTCAGTTCGCTCCCCAAACTCACTGGTTATGATCTTATCCAGATCACGATAGTAAATTTGAGGAGGTAACACCCTTTCAGATACAAATGCAGAAGAAGCAACGACGGTTGTAGATGAAACTAGCGCTGCGATCAGAAAGAAGAACATGAAGATTCCAGCCAGCACTGCAGTTACGATCCAAAACACAGGGTTTTTCAATAACGATGTTGATACTTTATTGAGCAGTCGCTTTATCGCTTCATTTTTGATTCGTTGCTTAAGGTTTTCCTTATTCAAACCACCTTGCAATGCTTCACCAATAATAGCTTTCTTGTCTAGCAAAATAGTACGCCCCCTTACTACTCAAGCTGTTTTAGGACCCTGGTTTGTTTTCTACCGCTTTGCGCTTTATTTGCCACTGTTTTCTCAATGTTACGATTGGCAGAAGAAACTTCAGCGCGATGCAGCTGACCGCGGGCCTTTTTCATGATTTCAAGGGACGCTTTCATATCATCTAGTCCACCTGTTACTTCACCAGTTACCTTATTCCTCAAATTCATGACCACTTCGGTTTTTGCATTAGTATCAATTTCAAGCCGCATGTCTTGAAGGTCATCCGTAGTGATGCTGTTTTTGAGATTGGCACGTGAAGCTTCAATCTTGTTCTTAAGATCCGGATTACTAAATTTAACATTGTTAATGGTTAGTTTAGGATCGGTCACAGGAGTTGCTGTAACAGACATAGGAACGTTAAATTGAGTTGCGATATTCTTACCCTTAACATTGTTCATAGTCTTCTTAGGATCAGGAACGGATGGTAAAGTTACAGGAGCTGCAAGAGCTGCAGGTACTGCAGGAGCCGACAATATTGATGATGGTACAGATTTAGTAGTATTAAAGCTTCCTGCACTATACTTATTTCCTCTAGATCCGAACTGAGCCGTTGGTAGAGGAGGCATATTTTTCATAATAGTAGCAGGATTCTGTAAAGGATTTAGCTGAATTTTAGGTACTTCAGATATTCCACCATTTTGTACGGCTACCCTTCGGAATGAGTCATTAGCTTTTAGTAGCCGCTCCTTCTGTGCTCCATACTCAGGCATCGATTGGAAATGAGTAGCAACGGCAATCCTACTTTTTCTTGATAGCATCGTAGTGTTTACTTTGTTGGTGTTGCTGAGCCCTGCTTCCTTAAATCGACCATCCATTTTCTTTACAAAGTCAGAGTGTCTGATTGGTTCACCCGTCTCGATGGAGGTATCAACAGCTTGCTTATATTCCGTTTTGTACCTTTGGAACAATTGGACCATAACAAAATCATCCACTGCAGTTTCGAGTTTACGATTCCGATTGAGTGTTTTGGCCCTGTCGAGTTGGTTTATAGCCTGTTTTGGTCGATTCACCATGAAGGAACTTGCTTCTCGGATTGCATTCTCATTTGAATACAATGTTGATGCAACCTCTTGATCATTCATGTTCTCATTTACGCCCTGCATAAGAATCGCGTTACGCATATCTCCACCATCAGTTTTGACAGACGACAATCTGTTCTTCTCTTCTTTCCATTCTTTGTCCAACCCACGGAAAGGATTTTTACTGCCATTCCGAAGATTCTCATTTACTTTCTGAACAAAAGGAGAATATTGTGCCTCTGCTCCAGATTCATTAGAAATTTGTTCGGCAGCTTGTTTCTCTCGCTGGTAACGCAGGACCATACTTGCTGTAGTAGCATCGTTAATGTTGGTGCCGGCAGTACTGAGAGAAGACGGAGTAAATGTACTAGGAACTCCTTCATGCTCTTTTCGGTTAAACATGCTACTGATTTTACCAGCAGTACTGTGATACAAGGTTCTCGTTGCACCACGCTGTAATGTATCTACAACAGTGGATTTGGCACGTTCCGGCATTGGAATATGACCGGCTGCTTTGCTGAAAACTTGTCCAATCTCGTTACGATATTTGAATATAACAACAACTACAATTGCCTCTACTATCATTGCGGTAAACCAGCCTGCTCCTGCTGAATAGACAACATCAAAGGATAGATGTCCAAATACTAGGGATAGACTTAAGAAAAACATGACAAAGGCGGTCATTACACAAAGACCTATTAATTTGATGAATTGTTGCTTCATAGAGTTGAACCCAGCTTCTTTACCTGGAAGAAGCGTTGCAAGTAACGTTACGGCCATAACAGCTGCATGAATTAGCAGTTTCAAACGATAGAATATAGAAAGGACAGCCCAGAAGATAAATAACCCAAGTGTAAAAATGGAGAATGCATAGTAACACACAAGTATTAGCATCTGTTCATATGGTCTTTCTCGCCCAATGTCGGGGTACTTACTTAGTGCCTTCTGTAAAACTGCTTCTCGTTCATCTGAAAATGGTGCTGTTGAAAGAACTTCGTTAAAAAGTTGAGGGTCTTTTTTTTGAACGTCTGGATCATCAAACTGGAGCATGGTGTAGGGTCGAACTACTAGCTCATTCCATACTTGTTCTGAGATCGTTCCTACACCATTGTTAGGATCAGTATTAAGACCAGTTGTTTTGGCGAGCATGGAGTACATCATCCCCCCCACCTCGTTGCCGATCCCATTAAAAGACTTAATAATGGTGCCTGCGTTTGAAATAAAACCGAGACATATGACAAGAGCCATTACGAAGCCTAATGCGGATTGATATCCATCCATGTATCTTCCTCGAAGCATATTAAACAAGATATAAAGAACGGTAATGGAAGCAAAAATCCCCAAGAGACTCCCCCATAGACCGTTACCTAAGAGACCGTTATTCACCCCTGCGACACTTTGAATAATATCCTCAGCAGCATCGATTAATTGATCCATAAAGGAAAATGTAAATGCTTGATGAGATAAAAAGGTGAATAAACGAGTGATTTGAACTAGGACAAGAAAAAAGAAACTTAGTACATGATCATAAACCCTGATTATACCGTCCGAAGCTTTCTGACCTATTTGCCAGAATGATCGCTCTGGGATCAGTGTTTGAAATGAATAGTTGGTTGCTCCATACTTGTTATATATCCCTTCTTTGTTGTTGTCAGAAGGAATCATTTCATCGATGGAGGATGCTTCTACTACTGTAGGAAGTATCAAGACTAGGAGAAATGATACTATTACACCTAGCAATACAAGAGACTTCCTTATTTTCACTCCTCGCTTAATCATGGTCGGGGTCTTCTCCATCAAGCTCCCCTCCTACATCACCTGCAGCAGCATACTGCTCATAGTGTTCTTGGAATTTCTCAAGTATTGTATACTCTGTTTCCTCTCTTGTTTCTGAACTATCCTCTTCAGGTGGTCTAGTATCAAAACAATCAAAGAGACGTTGAAATACAACATCTACTGTAAGTACACCATTTCGGCCGTAAATATCCTGCATGAGACATTGCCCATTATCAAGATTCTTAATTAGATCAATATTTTCTTGAGTGTGCTCCAATCCAAAGTAGGAAAGCGTACTTTTGATCTTGGCTGTGTCTGAGTCCCTAAACGCAAACTTCATTCCAATGTTACCAGCAAGGTCACCAGCTACATCTGTAGGGTTTTGAGTCGCAATTCCAAGTCCGCCATTTAGAGAGCGCCCCGTACGAATTACACGATCGGCCATTTCCTTCCCGATTTGAGTTCGCAGGATCGCCCATGCCTCATCCATTTCGGCAAGTGTAAAGACCGAGCGATCAAAATAAATGAAGGTATCCATGAATCGACCAATTGAATACATCGTGGCTACAGACATTTTCTCAACCAAGGAGTAGTTCCCGGGAGGCTTTTCTACAGGAGGCATTTTAAGATTCTGAACCTGTAAAATGTTCATCGCATAGTTTAAGTCAATTGTTTTTTGTTCCCCGTTACCAAAAAGTAACTTGGCAAATGATAAGTTACTGAAACTGTCGAGTACTTCAGCTACCACAGCAGCCGGTTGTCTAGTCTCACCCATTTGTCGCAGGACATCAATACATTTTTTTAAGTAAGGTTTCGGTTCGGAAGCTACTCTTGTGACCGCTTGAGATATGTAACTGTACTCTACCCGATCACTCTGTACAGATGCTAAGTATGATAAAATGTCCATCGCTGCTTCTTTAGCATCTTCAATATTTTGTAGCATCACAAAAGGATCCAGCTTCCCTTGATCCTCATGAGAAGCAGATAAGGTAGCCACTTGAATTTGTCCTTTTAGCTCAGGCAGCATATCCGGCCAATGAGAACGTTCACCCTTAGGGTCGAATATTAGAGTTTTTCCTCCGCATACTGCGTTAATATATCCTAACAAGTTTAGCAGGACGGATTTACCGCCTCCGAGTGTTCCGCTTATGGTAAAAGACGGTGATCTATTGATTTGGCTAGCGTGCCTAAGATCAACAAATACAGGTTGTTGTAATGACCCCGTTGTGCCTATATAGACCCCAATGTTATCTCCTAACTGTTGAGTTGCCCCAAACATTCCGGAAGCCAATGTTTCAGGAGGGATTCTTTGAATATAGTCTGAAACATAGCGGGGGGATCCAGGGATAAAATCATTAAAGAGTAACCATTGATCACCTGCAGGTAATTCAACATGTATGTTTCCGAAATCTCTGAAATGATCCTGCAATATCTTGGCATTACTTTTTAAGAGATTAATATCCGTATGGTACAGCCCAAAGGTAATATGTGTAATGAAGGTTTGGTTCTTTCTTTTCTTATACTCGTCTTCGAGCAGTAATGCCCTTTCTTGCTTTTCAGCAAGTTCAAGAGGTACGGTTGCACCAGCTTCATGCACGTTCTTTACCTGGTTGTCGATGTCAGTTTTTTTCTTTGCTAGTTTCTTAATTGCTTCAGGTGCTTCTATCACTTCCACTTTAATGCTCATTTGAACTGGAAATGGCAATGTAGCTGCACTGTAAAGCCACTCACTTCCCGGCATATCCATATTATCTGGAAGTTCAGAAACGGTAAGATACGTATGGTAGATGTAATCGTCCTGGCCTTCATGGGGCTGATTAATCTGCAATCTACGAGGATGCGATCCATCAATTTCAGCCTCAGTCAAAGTGATAATTTGTCTTGAGTCATATAAGAATGTATCAAGACCGCCGCGGTTTCCTTTTCTTTTCTTTGGAGTCCATGGTTTGTCTTTCGTCGAACGGAGAACTGGATCCGATATCCCCCACCAGAAGTTACGCTTGATTAGCCACTCTGTTGTTGCAGGAGTTCCTCGTTTTACTTTGATTCTGCGGGAAATACGATCGTATATTTGCCGCTCCTTTACCATATAAGCCTGGTATTCATGTTCGAAAATTTCTGGTTCATTAAGACCTGAAATATGTTCAATAAAACGTTTAGGATGAAGAATCATTTTCTTCATTTCGGTATATACGTTCTCTATTTGTTCTACCAGATCCTTATCATCACTCTTGGGGATGTATACAACAACATAGGGACGATATTCCGCATTATTGGATCCATCCGATGTGTTGTATGCTTCGCCTAGATAATCTTCCATTCCGGAGATATACCTGTTCCCCCAACTTTTAAGCGGTCCAGTATTTCGTTGTCTAAGCTTTTCATGGTGCTTAGCAATGTCATGGGCTTTAGGTAACCATAGGATTTGGAATTGGTCCGTTAACATGCTTAGGAAAGAGGTTTGGGCAATCAGACGATCTATTTTTTGTTGGTCACTCTGATGGTCATATATGAAAGGATCTAGCTCATATACGGCCCACACCTGCTTGTTATGATTAAATATTAAGTTTCCTTCAAAGTAAGCAATAGGGAACTCAACGTTTATTTTATTTGGTCGCTTAGTCACTTCCACACCCATAGTTCTACCCTCCTTATTAAAAAAGAGGAGCGCGTATTAAGCACGCTCCCGGTGAGTACGATAAACCACTTTGCTGCCGTAGGTATATCGCTTATTGTGTTGAATCGGTCGATATCTTCGAAGATGTTTTGGTCTTATCCAGTGAAATATCATTGAAAGTAGCCATTTATGTGGCGCTTTCCCATCAAGTTTTTGTTTCATGATTAACCAGGCAGAGACAAATGGGAGGACTACATAAATATAAGCATCTGGCAGGAAAAATAATATTTTACCGAAAATCGACCAAAATACTAGACAAGCGAAGAATGTGCCGATAGCTCGAACATTCGCAGGCACCGGTAACTTCTTGCCTTCAAAAGCGTAAATAACCCAATCCCAGGTCCATATCTTTGAGTAATTAGATACGGTTACTCGTGGGGATTCTGATTGTCTATCACTCATTTAGATGCCTCCGAAGATTTGGTCAAAGAAGTACTTAGCTAGCTTTTGTACATCAGACCAGTTCATCAGGATAGCTACTACAAGTGCAATTGCAACAAAACTGATTAGTTTCATCCAATCGCGTTTGATTAGATGATAAACACCGATAGCAATCAGGATTCCTGGTACAACTCCACCAATATTAGTTTCAAGCCAATCACCTAACTTTACTCCTGGACCACTTGCAAAAGCAGGAGTAGCTATCAGCATAAGAGCACTTGACATTAATGTAGTACGGATCATTAAATCCTTTTTAAACATCTTCATTTAGTTAACATCCTTTCATTAATTTGCATTATTGGGCTCAGGCAGCACCTGAGTTGTTTCTTCTACATTCGGTTGTGGCTCTTCAGTCAATTGTTCCTCTACGGCAGAATCATTTTTTTCGGTTTCCTGGGAGGATTTAAGAACATATAATCGGCCATCTTTCTCAGTTACGTCGAGTGACCATGCGTTAGTAAATGACTCGCCAATGTCGCTTTTTAAGATGACTGTCGCTTGAATTCTCATTGTTTCACTTTGATCTTCGATACGGTACATATTGAGGCTTTCAACTCGGTCAAATACGAATGAAGATTTGATCAGAGATTTTGGAGCATCATCCGCAATTGAGTAGAAATAACGCAACTGACTAGCATTTCCTTCGTACCAAGCACTAAGGAAGCTGCCGGTTAATTCTTTCGCTAAAGCAAGCGTATTTGTGTCGGAGACTGATGGGCCTATCGAGGTAGTTGTTGCTTCCCCTTTTGGTAATTCGGTAACAAACCGAGGATACGACCGGATTACCAACCCCTCTTCTGCTACAGTCACTGGTACAACCATGTAGACTTTGTTTATTGATACTGCTCTTTCAGTACTCTCAATATTATTCGTAGGTGTTGTGCTTGATGGTTCAGTAGGAATTTCAACTTCTCTTCTTACCATCACTGTTACTTCCACTTGATTTTCGTTTAGTTGTTTTGCATCAAATACTTCTGTTGTCAGGACACGACTTGATCCTTTAACGTCTAGAGATTTTATTCCTGCATCTGAATCAATGCCCGACACAAAAGCAGCCAATCGTGTTGAACGCTCAGAGAAGTTATTCATATTCCAGGTGAAGTATTCTGAAGCATAATCCGCGGCGAATCCTTTAACTCTTTCTTCAATTACAGGAGCGGTTTCTCCATTAATGATGGTCTGGTTTACCACACGTGTACCTTGAACAAATGACATGCACCCTTTGATGAGGATAAAACCGACGAATATCCAAACGCACGTTCTAAGTAATTTCATTCCAGTCCTTGATTTTGGAGCTCGTTCCTTTATTGCCTTGTCAGACTTCAACCTCTCAGCTGTCTTCTTTACAGAATCCGTAGTTGCTACTGGTTCATCTGTATCTATTATTTTGCTTTTTCTGAATAGTCCCAAAGATTATCACCCCCTATCGATTTCGAGACTGATCACGGTTTTTCGGATTGAAGACGACACCAATAATGAACAATGCAACTATAGCTAAAATAATGGCATGATGCGTTTTAAACCCGAGGAACCAATCCCACCATGATTCGATTTTGTCCCACCAACCAGGAGCTCGTTCCGCTATTGCGTTTGTTGCGTCATCGATTACCTTAGCCACTCTGTCGTGAGAATCGCTGTATTCCTCTGAAGAGATACCATGAGATTCTTGGCTTTCTTCTGTATGTACAAGTGATGGGCTTGGCTCAGGCTGCAATTCTTTTGTGGGGCTCCGAAAAAAAATAACCGAAGCAATTAGAAGCAGTAATGCTCCTACACTTACCAAAACAACTTTTTTGTTCTTGCTCAAATACTCACCCCCAATTTCATATATACATATATATCAATTAACTAACTAACATAATAACACACAAGTATATATATTAATATACAACAATTAGAGTGGGTTTCAGCACAAATTGTAAAGGTCTCCCGCTCTAATTGTAGTGGGATGTGCCTGCAAGATCGGAATAAGCAATAAGAATATCTTCTATTTTCCGACCAATCAGCACTCGATGTTTTTTGCCAAAAACTTTATCGGCAGCATTACCTATATTTTGAAGCCTTGTCCGATAAACAGCATCTGGAATTACAAAAGCAATGATTGAATTTCGAATTATTGGATTCGTAGAAGCTTTTATAACATCTCTATACCGTTCCAGCTTCTTTTGTATGGAAACCTGTTCCGTGTAGAAAGGGGATCTCTGAATTGGTTCAGTAGATCGATCTAACTCAATACAAAAGAGCTGTTCTCCAATTCGCAATATTGCATCGGGGCGTACCTCTTTTACCCTATTGTCTCCCCACACTATTTCAGAGGGATACCAATCCCAATCAATGAATTGTCTTAAATCATTAAATCTCGCCATCCACTGATATCTTAAATCGAGATATATCTTTCCGAGTTCCCAATAATGGTCTTTTTTCGCTCGTTCCATGTCTACTTCAACTTTAGACAACTTAGAATCATCAGGTATTTCTAATCGTTTCTCAACTATCCTCAGTCCTCTGTTAGATAGGTAATACCATGTTTCTCCTGTAACTCTCCCCCTTCGTTTGCTTGGTAAATCAATAGCATCTGGAATGATGGAAGTACTTTCTACTAGACCGCGATCCTTTAACCGCTTAAATGTCCGGCGTGCTTTCAAGACTGCTCTGTTCCTATTTTTTTCTTCCAGTTTGTTTTTTTCTACCTTACCTGCAGTTACATATTCCTCATAATGCATTTCTGGTGAATCAATAAAGTACGTGTCTACGACTTCTGTTTGTGGGATACATCTACACTTGTAGAGGTCTATCAATAGACGCCACTCCCTCTCTGTTAGGAGATCTATCGCTTCGCCTATGGAGTAGTCGCTAACTCCCTTCTTTCGTTTTTTGCCTCCCTCTTCACTTGGATCAATCCGTTCAAACTTCACTTGGTCAGCCAATTCATTCATCTCCTTTGCTACCCATGAGTGGGCTTAGGTTGATACACCCTCTTTTAGGGTATTAGTCGGGAATTCTTTATGATTAAGAACCCACGCCATACAAGGAAGTATAACAAAATCATTGGCTTTGTATCATGAAATTAAAAAACAATTAGGCAGATAGATAAAAAGATCAATGAATGGACAAATAAGGAGTCAATGGATGAACAAATTCCTATAAAGATAAACGGTAACCAAATTTATTAATGGGAAGCAACAGCGTAATTGCAAACTTTCTAAATATATTACTCTACTCAAAAAGCTTCGTTTGAACTTAATAAGACCAAAATTTTGAACTGGATTTAGTTCCAACTAATCATAGAAGCACTAAAAAAAATGAAATTAAGGCTCCAAGAACTTGACAGGAAACAATATCCTGCGGAATAATAATAACGACACGTTACGCAACGTGAAATTCTGGATTTTAAATTATTAAAATTGTAGATAATATGCAGGATTCTAAGGCTAAAGTGTCAAATTACATAAAATGACGCTGCGTTAAGTAACGTTAATTATTTTTGTTAAATCATATTTAGTGCGTCGTAAGGCGTCGTGTGTTTTAGTTTATTTCAAATCGTAATATCTTATGTGAAAGGGAGTGATTGAGAATTGAATGGTCACGTTGAATACCCTCCAGAAGTATTAGACTTTATAGCTCGTAGAATTCCACAAGAAATGATCAGCGTATTTGCTGAGATTTGGAATCACCGTTCTGAAGGAGGAGTTACCTGGACACTTCTGGTTAGTAAAATTGGGGATCGTTATTTAGTAGAGAAGGCTCTTCTTCTATTAGAGACCAATGGTTTTGTTAATGTAGACCCCTCCCCACTCGATCGGAGACAGAAGAAGTATATTCCAGACGAAATAAGAGGAAAACAATTAGCTCTTTACTTACGTGATAGTAAGGCTTAAACAATAATAGGAGGTAAAACTAATGGAAATGAATCTTGGATTTATCACACTTGAGGGCTTTATGCGTCGGACTGATGGTAACCAGAAAAAACTTAAGTTTTGTTTTATAGCTTGCGGACAATTCGGTGGACGTCAAGGTGACGAACTAGCCCGGTTAGGACATACAGTTTACGCTCTAAACACCTCTGAATCAGACCTTTCGGACCTCAAAGTTGTCCAGAATATTATCAAATTAGAGGGTTACAATGGAGCAGTCAAGGATATAGAGCGTGGCCAAGCTGCTATTAAAGATAACCGTGAAATGGTCCTCTCTCTTTTAAGCAATCCCGATGTTGTAGATGCTGACTTTGTTTTTGTTATCGCAGGTATGGGTGGAGGCACAGGTAATGCAGCTGCTCCTATCATCTTAAGTAACTTAAGCAGAGTAAGAAAGCCATTCAACGGAAAACCGTCATTTGGCGCAATCGTCTCAGTACCAGGATCATGGGAAAAACGTGGTATCAAAAAGAACGCTCGATGGGGTTTATCACATATTGATGAATTGATTAAGAAAAACGCTTGTGGATCAGTTACAATCATTGATAATGAAAAGCTATACACGATGACAGAAGGGATTTTTAGTAACACAGAAACTAAACTAGAATGGACTGACTATGGTAACAGTACTCTCGCTTCATTGCTCACAGAGATATCTTTTATGACTTCACTCCCTTCTAGCAAGACTTTTGACGAAGATGAATTACTTGATGTACTGAGTACTCCTGGCTACTATTCGTCGGGAAAATGCTATATTCATGAGAATGACTCTCTTGAAGTAAATAGCCTCACTTCTATCATTGAAAAGAGCTTCAGAGAATCTCCTACTGCCAATGACTATGACTACGAACTGGATGCAGTAAATGGATTTGTTGCAGTAATTCATCCTAAGCATAAGAACCCGATTATAACTGATTCAGAGTTTAGAACACTGGAAGAAAGATTTGGCCGCTTTATTGCTAATGCTGAGAAACCTCATTCCGGATTGATTGAAAACAATATCTGGGGAACAACTACTAGTCGAGGAAAACACAGCGAAAATGAAACCAATAAAGCAATTCTCTATACTGGTGTAGTATGCTCCCAATTACCTGATAGAATCGTTAAAATGTTGGAGGAAATTGACCGCGAAGAGCAAGAGTTAGAAATTAAAAAGAATGAGAGAAAGAACAAGACAACATTGGATTTGTCTGCATTCAAAACAATCACAAAAAATGAAGTGGCAGCATCAAAGGAACCGGTAAATAGTGAGTTTGATTTATTTGGAGATACAAGCAAAAAGACTAAATCATCTGATGATGATGACTTTTTACTGTAGGCTCCCCTCCCCCCCTTTATAGGGGTGGGTTGTTATCCAATAATAACGATGCGTTACGTAACATTACGCGTCGTTAATTTAATCTGAGTGTACTTCCCTTCTTATTACTGAAAAGAGTAACAAAAAAAGCGCCGCGTAAAGCAGCGCTTTTTTTGTTACTCTCCCCCACCGAATAACCCGAAGAATCCTTTTTTCTTTTTCTTACGTGCATTCTCTTCTCTTTCTAAATCTTCTCGGGAGATAACTGCCCAGTTCTTCATATTGTCCTCTAACTGTTGTTGGAACTCGCTCTTAGTGTTTGCCATAAGGTCATCTAAGTGTCTTTTGTTTGTTTCTGTAGTTGTCTCAACCTGAGATCTAAACTCATCTTTCATTGAATTGATGCTAGATAGAAACTCTCTGTGTTCTTCTTGAATTTTGTCATGGAATTTTGATTCTATTTTCTGAATTAAGTTCTCGTCTCTACTAGATTGAGATGATTTTAGAGTCTCAATTTCTTGCCTAACGAACGCGTGGGTAGTTTCAGCGTGTGTTTGCAGCACTTGATCAAGGTGACCAAAAAACTGCTGCATACGCTCTTCCATATTAACTACAAGTTGTTGAACCTCTTGTAGCTGTAAGGATTGTGAATTCTGTTGGGAGAGGGATACAAGTGAGTTGGAGCCCCCTTCTTCCCCACTTGGAGCTGAATACATCTCATTTTTAGGCCCTGCCATATTCATATGGAGAAGCATCTGCTTTATCTGGGTAAAGCTCAACTCATACTCGGAATCGCGCCATTTCTGAATTAGCCGGATTAATTCTAAATGCCTCTCAGTATAGTAACGATTCTCGTGTGGATCCCTTGGGACTACAAAAGCTTCCCCCAATTTTTCCTCCCAGTTACGGAGAGTATTTTGCGGAACTCCTGTAGCATCACTAAATTCCTTAATTGTATAGGCCTTTTCAAACATAGTTTCGTTCATGATAACCCTCCCTTCGTATTGGAGACCCTCTCCAAAATGATTGAGAGATGTATCTACCCGATGTAATACGGTTCTCTTAATAGAATTATATACGACTCCCATTGAATCGGGAAGAGCAAACAAGGCACATGTATATATCTCCAATTCATTGAGAGAGATATATATACATACTAAGAGAGATATATATATCAAATAAGATAGATAGATACTAATACTATGAGAGATGTATACATATACCATAAATACTGTTGCAAGTTAAAGTGTAAGAGTATAATTTTGGACTGGGAGACGATCTCCTACATAATTGGAGGGGGTATTTTCGGTGTGGGAGGGGGTCTACATGAGTGTGGGAGACGTTTAAGTTAGATGGAGGGGGCTCCATGTGCATGGGAGAAATGTATATTTGTAATCTAAGTCTGTTCAATTGCCGTTTCGTTCAGTAAGAAATATTCAATAGGTAGTAGATTTTAGAGGATTTTATTGTAATATATTAATTAACTAATATACTAATATGAGAGGTGCAGCTTTTTGAAATATATTGGAATGGTTATCGGAGGAATAATTTCAGCCATCGGTCATATGATAGCATTTATATTTAAGAATGTGTATATTGCTGTTCGAAGATTTTCTCTTGATCCAGTAAATAAGAATACCATCTGGAATTCTCAAGCTTTTTTATTGTTAGTTTTATTAATTATCATTTTTCTATGGTTGGTCACAAAATATCAAGACGTAATACTCGGAATAGATGATCCGATTGTATTTAGAGCAGTTCCTATTATTTTAGTCTGCTTTTTAGGACACTCGATATATTCATGTCCTGCATTACATAGAAATCATTATGCAAAGCCTGTAATTCAGACTTTTTTGAATGCACTTAGTGTGCTAGCAGTAGGCCAACTGATAATTTATTTTACAGACAATAAAATTGGATTTGTAATTACAATTCTTTTATTCGTATCTACAATCATCTTGACTTTATATTACACATTGCGTATACGGGCGAATTCTACAATTTTTAATAAACTCTCTGTGGCAGCTGAGGGAATAAATACTTCTAACAAAAGTAAGTCAAAAAATACAATAATGACTTTTAGTGAGAGCGAGGGAGAGGGAGAGGGGGAGGAGAATACTACTTTTATTAGAGATGGACTAGTTAAATTAGAGGATATAGATATAAATACACCAGGTTGTTTAAGCCATTTAAGATACTACTCTGAGTTATGTGAATTGGAACTGTTTTACACGAATCCAACTAGAGAAAGACAAAGTCAGCTCATGAAGCTTAATCGATCAGATAGAGCACAGCATGGTCAAATCATTGCAGGAACAGGAGCTGGTAAAACTCTTTTCGCAACTAACTTGATTACTCAGGATTTGTTGAATGACTACATTGGAAGTACGATTATTGATCCTAAGGGAAGTTTGATAAAACGAATGGCTAATTTTTTGGATCGAATTGGGAGGAAGTATTACAGACTTGATCCTTTGGTTGAGAACTCTGATTGTTTAAATCCTTTTTATGTTCCTGAAAGTGAAGATATTGAACCAATGATCGAGAGGAATGTAGCAGCGTTTCATGCTTATCTTGGACCAGATGCACAAATTTACTTTAAAAGTCGATCTACACAGCTTTTTCGAGTAGGTGTTAAAGCGTTAAAACTAGTTTACGGAAACGAAGCCACTTACAATGAGTTAGATAAGTTGATTCAACCAATTAATGATGAATTTAGAGTTGAAGTGTTGCACCAAATTACACTTCTTGGAAAAGAAAGTCAGGTACCGTTGCTGATTGAATATACACGAAATATGGCGGGTTCACCTAAAATGCAGGAGCATGCGATGCAAACTTACTCTAACTTGTATGATTACCTTTCTGAATTGACGTCTAACAAATATATTCAAAAGATGTTTTGTGGTAAATCAACATTTAGCATTGATGAAGCTATGAAGAATGGCGAAATTATTCTTTTTAATGGAGCTTACGGTACATTACAAACTTTAACGTACACTGCTGGTCGTTTATTTTTGAACCTTGCAAGGGCGAGCACATTCCGGAGAAATATGGATGGGAATGTACGCCCACATCAATTAACTATCGATGAAGTGGAAATGTTTGCGGATGAAGAATTCTCAACATTTATGGAAATGGCCAGAGAATTCGAAGTGTTTGTTAATGTGATTCATCAAGGGAATGAACAATTAGACGATGTGAGTAAAAGATTAGGAGCTATGGTAAAACAAAATGCTGTTCAGAAATTCATAATGGCTGGTTTGGATCCTAATGATGCTAAGTACTATTCAGAAATGATAGGTGAAGAATACAAAATTGGACAAAGTAGTGGGACTGATGAAATGTCTGCTACTGGTTTCAAAACTCAGATAAAAGAAGAAAAAAGGTATACTGTGATGCCAAAAGAAATACTTAGTCTGAAAGGATACAATCCTGAAACTGGGGATCCCGCGGAATGTCTATTCAGAGGAGTACATAATAATGTTAGACTGGATCCGGTAATAGGGCTTATCTATCCGCTGCCGAAGATCCTGTTCACTCCCCTTAAAGAAGTTTTAAAAGATGATGAGATTATTGAAGACCAGGAGATATTAAATACGGAATCTCCAAATAGGGGGGATGTAGGAGGGAAAAGAAAAGATAATAGTATTGATCAACTGGAAAGAATAAAAAGGAACGCACAACTTAGTAAAGAACTTCATTCCACTAAAGTTGAGGCTGAACTCCATACTGAAGACACTGAGCCAGAGATAATCCGAAATTCGATTTGGGATGACCCAGAACCATTGGCTCGAAGTATTGATGATGATAAATCGAAGCTGAAGGTAAATGAGAGTGTTGTATCTCCTAGTGGGGTAACCTTCAAACCGGCAAGTATAGATGATAAGGCACTTAAGTTAGCACAGCAAATCAAGAACGATGCACAAATCTCCAGAAAGGAAAAAAAGAGTAGCGCGACGGAGTAATCCGTCATGCTACTCTTTTTATTCTTCATTCAAAGTATGGAACAATTCATTAAATTCTTCATAAACTTTGATACCAAGTGGTGTGAGACTGTAGAGTTTTTGGCGACCACTCGTATTATATTGTACAAAGCCGAGAGCTTCAATCCAAATAACTGCGTAATTAAGTTCACCACGACGTACTCTGCTTTCTAGGGATAAATCTTCCTTGTTATAATCCTTTTTTGATAGGGATTGCATAACGAGTTTTGGAGCGTTTGGCAGATTTGTAATCATTTTTTCTAAGTAATCTCTTAACTCTGACGATAAATCAAAAGAAAAGGTCATATTATTTCACCGAGCCTTTCAGGTTACTATCATATATATTAACACACAATATAAGTAAATAACATATATCGATTAGCGTATATATATCATAAAAACTCATATTTAAAAGCATTAAAATATGTTTTCATTAATTACTTTCTAGTACATTTTACCCAACTTGCAGGAAAAATTACAGGGGGAGGTTAAAAAATTTTGTTGAATTGAAAAAGAGTAATATAATAATCTATATCGGAAACTTTTGAGAAGGGATGCGATGTATATGCATCAATTTTTTGATCCTTCAATAAAACCAGTTGTGACGACTGACTTAGATGGCAACATCAAGTATGTTAGAACATACGGACTCCAACATTATGGTTACCCAGATCTATATATAGAAGAATCAATAAATAATTATGAGGAATTGTTTCATGGTATCTTGGATAAGATTTACACCCTCGATTTTGACATAAACCATGCTTGGTATTTTAATGGTTCGTTGTTAAGTTTTGAAATGATTCCACAAGATAATCTTGCAAAAATAAAAATATCTCATGATGATGAAGTTAATATTGTTACTATGAACAATCCTTTGACTCAACAACCATACAAATTGATGACGACTGGAACTGAAAGTGTATACAATCATCCTGAAATTAAGATATCAGCAAGTATTCTACATTCGAAGGAGATACTTAAATTTGCTATAGATGAGATTCGAAAGGGAGAGTACTACGATGATGAGTCGTATATACTGTTTGAGGATCAAGAATATTATATCGAGAGAACTACCGATCGGTTTGGTAATGCTTACTTAGAAATAAGGCAGTTGGATACAACAGAGCTGCTGCCAAAAACAATAAAAAGAGGTCAACTTAAAAGGGTTAAATAATAACCCTTCATTTTTTTCAAATATAGTTGTATATTAATATATATATAAACTAACTAATTGATTATAATACATGGAAAGGAGAAAATTTAGAGAGGAGCAATAGTTTGATTGATAAACATCTACTTGAAGAACTGGAGTTTGTGCTAACCCATCCTGATTGTAATGTGGATAGGCTTGAGAACTTTTATAACAACTGTCTCCTCATGAACGAGTATGTGCCTATATACGCATTCGTTACAGCTATAAAGAGAATAAATCCAAGTTTACTCATTGAATGGTCTAGTAAAAACAAAATGATTTTAACAGCTACACAAGATTTAGAATTAAACGAAAAAGATAATGACATTAATGCTAGTGACTCAGCTCTTCAGATAAGCATTGACTTAGCCGGACATTTACCAACAAAAGGGTATTACAAAGTAATATGGTCCTCGGAGCTTGGAGAGGAATTTATTAATAAGATGTTCAAAAGAAAAGCGATTAGAGTAATTGATCGAAAACGTAGGGATTTGGATCTGGTTGGTTTTCGTTTCGTGACAGATCGTAAATACGCACTTTACATAAAAGTTAAGGAGGAATCAGCGTGAGTTTTCAATCACTTTCATCAAATCCAATGCAGGAATACAGGACGTCTTTACGTCGAAAACAAATTCACCAAGGTTTAGTGAGCGGTGTAGAGGTACACGAACCTCATGGCAAGAAAATGGAGTGCGTGCTTGTTCATTTAAATAATGGTCTTAAAGGGTTAATTTATGAGGATCAATTTGATAAACATAAATTCCGTTCTCTTGTAGGTTTTATTGATCATCGAATTGATTTTATGGTTTTGGATGTACAGAAAATGGGGCTAGACCCTGAACAATTTCAGGTCTTTGATGAAGAAAAGGGAATTGTCTTGCTTTCTCGTGTGCAAGCAATTGATGAACTTCAGGAGGAATTTTGGGAGACTGCTGAAGAAGGACATGTTGTTACAGGAACAGTTTCCGGATGGGAAGAGGAACGTTTGTATGTTTTAGTAAAAGGGGTTTCATGTGTGCTAGCCATTCAAGATTATGAATATGATTGGACGCATTCAGCTAAGAACCTTGTACCACTCGGCACTACGCTTACTGTTAAAATCAAGAAAATTGATAGGGAGAAACAGCAAGTACGAGTATCCCGTAAAGAGTTGTTAGAAGACCCATGGAATCGTGTCCGAGAGAATTTTGGCGTGGGCAATTTTTATCCCGGGGAAATAACACGTGTCGTTGAAAATGTTGGGATTTTCGTTAAGCTGACACCTGGCGTTGAGACTCTTGCTTGGTTTCCACCAAAGCTTCCCTCTCATGGTTCACTTATTGGAAAACGAGTGAGTGTGAAAATAAGAAACATTGATGTGGAGAGAAGGCGTATTAAATCAAGAATTTGCAAATTTCCTCATGAAATTTATTAAGGGGAGTGTAATATGGAATTTCAAGTGTCTCCGTTGTTAGATTCAGCGGAAGAACCGACACTCCAACCAAAACCGATTTGGGATGATCCATATGCGTACGTTACAGGGATGGATCAGCTAACAAGACATGAGTTTTATTACATCGAAGAAAAAATAAAAAATGGTTGGATCACAGACAGGGATATTGAAATTGTAAGATTTCTTTTTGTACACCGCTGGATTACGCTATCTCAATTACAAAGAATTTTCTTTCCTGAAGCAGAGAGAGAGGAAACAGTTAAAAAGAGAGTTCGTAAGCTGTTGAAATATGGAATGATTCGGCGCATTCAATGGAAAACTTATTCAAGTCCGAGTGAGAATCGTCAGAGTTTTTATGAGTTAGGTGCTAGCGGTGCTGATGTATTGAAATATCGATACGGCTTAGTGTTAGGTAATAGAGATCCGAGGGCTACACGGCCTATGACCATGCTATATCGAATGAAATATTCAGTGACTAACGAGTTGTATATTCAACTTCGAGAGAATTTCAAAATGACACACTTTGAATTTCATCCTATTTTAAAAATTGAAGAAGAACAACAAATACCCATGGCTCGTTATATACTTCGAACTCCAAAGGGGAAAATGCTTTCATTCTACTTGGTTGTTCATCGCGAAGACGAGAAATGGTTGAAAACCTTAAGATATCAAGCTCAGTTCTACAAAAACTTTCTTAAAAGTACTGAAGGTGGTGGCATACTCATCTTACTTCTCTCTACTGAAGAGAAGGCCACTTTAGCACAAAAGCTTATCATGCAAGAAGGTATTTCAGATTATGTTTGGTTTCTAACTGATAATGATCTGTACAACCATCAGAAAAATCTCAAAACAAGCTTTTTCATATTTCAGAATGAGGAGAAGCAATACTATAATCTTAGCTAACAAGCTTTCATTTCATGTTTGTATATTAATAAATTGATATATATACAGGAATACAGGGGGTTGTAAATGAATCGAATATTCTTAGCTACCCCGGATAGGGATGAAGCAGAATGGTTTGCTGATGAGCTTAGTGATATTGGGAGAATAGTCAGAACAATTGATTCTTTAGATTTCTTTGTTCCTCAGTGGGAGTCAATTGAATCAAATATTGTTGTCTTCATGGAGAATGTTATACGGTCTGACGATGCATTTAAGCGACTCGTAGCGAAGATACGAATTGAGCGTCCTGGTTCAACAATTATGCTGATTTACCATCGAGAAGATGATGAATTGATTTCAAGCTTAATGGATGAAGGTATTACTTGCCTTAATTATATGGATCTTGAACCCGGAATTGTTGAAGTAAGAATCCTTGAAGCCTTAGGACATAGCGTTCGAGTTCCTGTACTAAAGAACCCTCAGGAGAATTGCTTTGGTGAGAAACTTGATGAAGGCAAGGAAGAATACCAGGAAGAGACATTCACTACTGAAGTTGAAATAATCTCTGATGAAACAACTGAGAAGGAAGATGGATCTCTTGAGAATGCTTCTTTAGACAATCAACCAGTTTCCCGATTTAGTGAATCTGCAAAAGAATTTAGTCGTCAAATCTCTGAAACAAGTGCCAAGTTATTTGAAAAGATAGATGAGAAGAAAAAGGCGATTATCGAAGGAAAAAAGCAAAAAAATCTAGATGTTATTCGTACAGAGGAACTTGATTTTGCTCCTGTACTACAAAAAAATGTTAAGCGTAAAAAAGAAAGGTTTGTTGGAACAGCTGTAATTGCAGTAACTGGTGTAAAAAGTGGTGTCGGTTGTACTCATACTGCCATTATGCTAGCTAACTATCTAGCGAGTGAAAATTATCCTGTTCTTTTAATAGAAGCAAACGATTCAAACGATTTTGTAGAAATTGAAGCTGCCTATGAAGGTATAGATAATCCAACAATACTCAAAAATCCAACATTTACAATTGACGGAGTTAGATATGCTAAGTCCGTCAAGGATCTTAAACTTTATCATTATCACTCAGGAAATTACGCTTTCATCATTATTGATATGGGAGCCTATCAAGAAAGTTATTGCTATGAAGAATTTTTACGAGCAAATATATCCATCGTCGTTGGGTCAGGAAGTGAATGGAAACAGAAAGACATTATGAACTTCTTTGAGGAACAAATTGACCTTGATCAAAGCAGGTGGAAATTGTGCGTTCCTATGGCTTCAAAACAGACGGTTGATGATATAAGAAAAAAATTACCAAAGAGGAAAATACATTCTTTGCCGTTTCAAACAGATCCATATCAGAAGGATAAGGTAGTTAACTCAACATTAGAGGAAATATTGAAGCTGCACCAACATCAACGACTCTCACTACTTAAAAAGAAGATGCAGACATTCTTTCAGGACTAATTTTGAACGGCAGTTATGAGATGAAGGGAGAAAATTCATGTCAAAAATAAGATTTCGCCAAAAACAATTGATTTTAGCCGGCTCCATCGGCGGAATTGTTGTACTACTGATTTGTGTTACAATCGGCTACTTCTATTTCAAACACATCGAGGGTAAAAACGAAACTGAAAGAAACATTCTTGAGGAGCAACGTGACTTTGCACAAATGCAGTTAGAAGAAGAAACAATAGCCGTTCAGGTAGCTGCAGACGATTACGAGGCTGGTGATATTCTACATGAATCGGACCTTGTAACCATAAATGTTCCGAAAAGAGCAGTACCAGAAAACGTTATGCATGCTAATGATATTGTAGGAAAGTACACAAAGATTAATTTGAAAAAGAATACACCTATCACCGACTCGATGCTTTATGAAGATGGAATAACACCTGATGATTTGAGAAACCAAGAGTTTCGCCTTATCGAGCTTCCAAGCAAACTGGAGAAGGATGAATTTGTCGATGTCCGCGTTAAGTTTCCAACAGGCCAAGACTACATAGTACTATCCAAGAAAAAAGTTAAAGACTTAGCCAATGGAACCATTTGGTATGAGATGGACGAGCAAGAAATCTTAACAATGTCTAGTGCCATTGTGGACGCTTATATCAATGATGCCACAATTTACGCATTAACCTATGTGGATCCACACATGCAAAATGAGGCTGCTATTACGTACCCTGCTAATGAAAAGGTCTTAGATTTGATCGATTCTGATCCCAATATTATAGATGTTGCAACAACGGAGCTAGAACGAAGATATCGTCAGAAGCTTGAAAGTGATTTGCAATCTATGACTGAGAAGCAAAGACAGGATTATAGTAACGGCAAGAACGGAACCAAGAAGGAAACTGAAGAGGTAGCTGAGACCTCAACAGTTACGGGGAATTCATTGCTCGATCAGCAGCAAACTCCCCAAAACTCAGAAGCTGTTTTCACAGATAACAATGTGAGTGTCCCAGTTGATGCTACGGTAACAGAGTAGGAGGCAGTTATGAAGCATATTCTCTTTGTAGGAAATTACGATAAAACTGATCTGTTGTTTTACATTGCCAAGCTAGTATCACAAGTGAAGAGAGTTTTGATAGCTGACTGCACATTAACTAGTAGATATATGCATGCCTATCCGAAAGTGGAGATGAATACTACTCTTCAGGAGTATGATCACTTTGATGTTGCTGAAGGATTAAAAAGCTACAGTGATTTGGAAGTGCATCTAAAAAAAGGTGAGTACGATATCGTACTAATAGATGCAGAAAATGAAGAGGCCCTGAGAAATTGGCCGTTAGCCGACATGTACTACTTGGTCTCTTCATTTGAGAATCCGGTTATGCAGAGTAATGCAAAGCTCCTTCAATCATACTTCCAAGAAAAGATGATTTCTGAGCTCTACCCTTTTACTAAAGTATTATTTGAGGTCAATGGTACTCATAACGAGTCCTATCTTAATGATCTCTTAGAAAGACACCCTATCCATTGGGAGGATACTTTGACTTACTATCCGGACGAGCGTGACTTAACAAGAAAAACCAATAATCAATTCTCCAGTACGGTAAAACTTAAGGGGATTTCAGGACCATACAAAGATGTGATCAGGTCAATCGTATCACGAATTCTTGAGCAGAGCCCAAAAGAAACTTTAAATCTATGGAAGCAAACTGAAAGGAGAGGTTAAGGATGGGGCAAATTGTATTTTGGGGATACCAGCATGGCTTAGGAGTTACAAGTAATACCGCTGCGATAGCAGCACTGGTTGGAATGGAATATCAGATCCGAACTCTTTGTTCGCAGCCTCAATGGTCCGACGTCACCTTAGAACAGGCTTTCCGAAAGGCTTTGCAACAATCTAATCCAGAATTTTTTGATTTCACAGGAATTGGTATTGATGCTTTAGAGCGAGCTGTCCGTTCAGGCAAGTTACAAAATGATTCCATCAGGAACAACTCGTTATTCATTGAAAGGGATCGCCTTGATTTCTTGAAGAATAGTGGAAAACCTAACCAAACACAATTTGAAGAATCGACGGATGTATTGAAAATTATATATGAGAAGGCAAGCACTTATTATGATGCCATGCTGCTAGATCTTCATAGTGGAACGAATAGCGAAGTAGGAAAAGCCATGCTTCAGAGTTCGGATCTAATAGTTGTATGTGTTAACCAGAACATAAATGTTTTAGAAAAGTACTTTGAAAGTAAAACCTACTGGCCTGAGGAACTGCATAACAAGCCTCACGTTTTGATGGTTGGTCAGTATGACGTTGAATCAAAATACAAAATTAAAAACATAGCCAATAAATACCGTTACAAAGGTCCAATTCTCTCAATTCCTTACAATACTAATTTCAGAGATCACTACAATGATGGAGATATAAAGGGATTCTTCATGAAAAATCGATACATCACAAGAAATCATGATAATTATTACTTCATGCAGGAAGTACGTAGAGCAGCGGAATTCATTCTTACGGAAGTAGGAGTCAACACAAAGATTAAAAGTATTGAGAAAGGAGTGTCTTAATGGGGACGACTTTAAACTATCTGATTATCGTCCTCATTTTGATCGGTCTTATATTGTTTTTGACTTTAAAATTACGACGCAAACCCGTCCAGCAAGTATCTAAAAAAGATGAAATGGACAGGAAACGATATGAAATCGATCAGATACTCGGCTTTGTAAAAAGGACGATAAGTGATTTTATCAATACGAATTTACTGGATTTAGGTTTATCTGATGAAGAGTATGAACGACGAAAAGCAATAGTAGTGGAACTGGAAAAAGCCCTTAAAAACGCGAATACCGGTGATATTCAAGAGAAAGTATATCTCAAGCAATACATATACGATCTACTTGAACGGAAGTATGGGATCAATGAAGAGAATATTAACTGGATCATCCCATTTAATGATCCCAAAAAATTAAGTGATCAAGATAAGTTTGATATCCTTCTTCATTTATATAAAAAGAAGTTCGGATTTAAGGGACTGGAGCAGCTGATAAGTCAGTATCAACTCGATGAATTAAAATCAGAAATTGAAGACGGAACGACAGAATCTTACATTATCACAAGTGAAGAAATCAATAAGGTCTTTAAGACAGAACTTGCGAACACTAAACTGGATTTCCAGGATAGATTGAGTGTTGTGGTTCAGAGAGTGTACTCACAGTACAAAGGATATGGTGTTATTGATGACATCCTTAACATGAGAGTTGATGGCGTTTCTGGTGGGGTTTCCGGTGTGCCTAGCTCAATGCAGCTGCTTGATGATGAAGTGGATTTGATGAACTCTATGAAAAAAATTAAACACCACGGATACGAAAGTGTATGGATTTTCTATAAAGGAAAATCAATTCATTTATCTTTTCTCAGTTTTAATTCTGAGTTGGAGCTAAAGAGAATCGTCAACAACATCTATAAATATGACAATCCGAGTCAAATGACAGAACAGACAGGTTTCAAAGTAAATGAGTTGAAAGATGGTTCGCGGGTTGTTGTAGTCCGACCGCCTTTTTCAGAAAGCTGGGCATTCTGGGTTCGAAAATTTGACCTTCCAAACATGTCTTTAGAAAATCTGATATCAGATGAAACAGCAGAAAATGCAGAGCTCCCTAGAGAGTTGATGAAGTTTCTAATGAAAGGTGCTCGCATTACTGCTATTACTGGACCACAAGGTTCTGGTAAAACGTCTCTTATGATGGCAGCAGTCAAGTATATCCCAGCAGTATATAACTTACGCATTCAAGAAATGGCTTTTGAACTTAACCTGCGGAAACTGTATCCACAGCGGAATACAATCGCATTTCGTGAAACGGACTATATAACTGGTCAACAAGGCCTTGATTTGCAGAAGAAAACAGATGGAACCGTCAATCTATTAGGAGAAGTCGCTACTGATGAGGTGGCTGCATGGATGATTAAGATGGGACAAGTCGCAAGTTTATTTACGGTTTTTACTCACCATGCCAAAACTTTTAGAGACCTTATGTGGTCATTGCGAAATTCATTAATTAACACTCAAGCAGCTACGGATCAAAAAACTGCTGAAGAGCAGGTGGCTAAAGTCATTGAGTTGGATGTCCATGTTGAAAGAAGCAACACTGGTCACCGTTATATTGAACGTATAACTGAATGTATTTATCAAGAGCATGATGACTCAGAACTTCTAGAGATCAAGTCCGGAGATACTCTCGAGTCCAAGATGGATGCACTTATAGCAATTAAAAAAGAGGAACTCCTGCGGAAAACAGGACGCGTATGGAAAGATCGTAACATTGTAGAGTACCTGGACGGTAAATATGTAGCTGGTGAGCCTCTATCCAAGGAAAAAGTACAGCAAATGCTTGCGATTATGCCTCCTAAGGATGCAAGTGATTTCAAAGCCTTCCTAAACAAACATTGGGGGCATGTAAGTTATGATTAACATCCAAATATTGTTGATTATTTGTTTGATAGCTTTAGTCTTATCAAGCGTTTACCACTATGTCTCAGTTCGAAAAAATAAGACATCGACATTTGGGTCTAAGAAGGAGAGCAATAAGAGACTTCTCGTGTTCTATCAGAAGTCTTACGTTGAGTTATCGAAATTACCTGTTCTAGGTAAACTCATCAGACAGGTTCGGTTTCGTCTCGCAACCATTAATCCTTATGACGAGCTTACACTGAGAAGAGAGACAATGCGGATTACACTGAAGGTTCTTGCCATTTCCTTTCTTGTAATTGCGCTTATGGCTATCTTCAGTAAAAACCTTGTAATGGTCCTCTTTTCAATCATGGGTGTTATCGTTCTTAATACTTTACTCATTAATGTTTTTGTCAAGCGTGTTGAAGATCGGCTCCTTGTACAGTTAGTAAATTATCTTGAAGAAGTTCGTCATGACTATCAAGAATTGAAATTGGTTGATGAAGCGATTTACCAAGGGGCACAACGTTCCCCTCATGATATGAAACTTCAGGCGGAGCGTATTCATGAGATACTCACTGCAAAAGATCCTAAGAAAGACCTTGAAGCTTTCTATACAGTAGTTCCTAATAGGTACTTAAAAATGTTCGCTGGTGTCTCATTTTTAGTAATGGAGTACGGTGACCGTTTGGTTTCTAAGGGATCTATGTTTCTTAATGCTCTAAGCAAGCTGGTTCGAGAGATCAGGGATGATGTCCTAAGAAGAAGACGTCTAAGTTATAAGCTTAGTAACTTGTCTTTGTTCGCATTATTACCGATTCTCCTCACTTTTCCGATTGAAACCTGGGCAACAACTTACTTCCCGATTATGAATCAATTTTACTCCGGAAATATTGGCTATATTTTGCGGATAATCATTTATTCAGCGTGCATTATTTTCTATTTGCTTGTCCGCAAGATTAGTGAGATTGAGGAATCAAGATACATGACGACCACATCTAGACGAAATTGGGAGAAGCATGTATATGAATGGCCTGGTGTAAGTTGGATTATTGACCGTGTTGTACCTTCTAAAAGAACAAGAAAACATTATGAAGTAACGCTTTTATTAAAAGAATCAAACTCACCACTTACGATTGAGTGGTTCTATATACAACGAATAGTTGTGAGTTTGACCTGCTTTATCGGGGTCATCGTGCTTTCCTTTTTTCTTCATTGGAATACAAGTCATCAAATTTATACCAATCTAACAACAGAGGCATCACACTTGATGGGCTACATGACGGATGAAGAAAAATTAAGAGGAAAAGAACTTACAGACTTTGATAATGCACTAATTCGTGACTTGAAAGGGGCTGATACTCTTACCAGGGAAGCAGTTTTAGAAAGGGTAATATTAATGCCAGATGCTCCATCAGAAAGCGCTGCTTTAAATAATACCGTGACCAGGATCATTGAGAAAATAGAAGTTCTCAACAATCAGTACTTTAGGTGGTGGGAGCTGCTCATTGCTATCGGTGGTGCCTGTATCGGATTCTTCATTCCACTATGGTTGACTCAATTCCAGAGAAAGATGAGAATCATGGAAATTCAAAATGAAGTAGATCAATTCCATGTGGTGATTTCTATTCTTAGTCAATTTGAACGAATGAATGTGCAGTCAATCCTCGAATGGATGGAGAGATATAGCATAATATTTAAGCCCACACTACGGAAGTGCATCGCTAACTTTGACAGTGGTCCAGAAAGGGCACTTGAAGAACTTAAAGATGATGCACCGTTTATCTCATTTGTGAGAATCGTTAATCGACTGCAGCTGGCACTTGAAAAGATACCACTTATTGAGGCTTTTGATGATTTGGAAATGGAGCAAGAGTTTCATAGGGAACAAAAGATTGATCGCATGAATCGACTCATTAGTAAAAAAGTTGTGTGGGGAAGAATTTGTGGTTGGGCACCTGCATATCTGCTGATCTTTTTATACCTATTGTTTCCTATGATTTATGTATCCATTGGACAAATGGATCAGACGATGCAACAAATAATGAATATTTAGCCGAAGGGAAGAGAGAAAATGGAAGAATCAACAAATACCGGATTGCGATTATCCGGAGGTATAATGCTGACAATCGCACTAATTACATTGGTAGTTTTACTTTTCGGTGTCTTCCAAGCAGGAGCGAAAACTGGCCAAGAAAAAATGACAGGAATTCAACAAACATTATCACAATCGGAGTACAACAACTACGATAATTCGTCCATGACTGGTAGCCAAGTATTGAATGCTGTGCGTCAGTATATGAACCAAGATCAATTTGGATTAACAGTAGTTACAGGTAAAGGTGGAAGTATGACTTACGGAAATGCATTTAATGCTGCTGGTGAAATCGTAGGAGATACAAAAAATATTAGTATTACCACTGCACAAGATCAAACAAGCAGCAACTATATCAACCCATCCGGAAAGTTCTACTCTAAAGTTGTTTACGATAAGAACAATGTCGTACGCGGAATCATTTTTACTCAAGGATGATTAAAAGATATTACATGGGATTCCTAGGCTCTTGAAGGGAATCCCTCCCATAAAATTAAGGGAGATCTTGTTCATGAATGAGAATACCGAAACTTCCATTTCTTTAGCAACTGCAATATTAATCTTTATATCTGCAGCATCTTTTGCACTCTGGGGACTAGTTTCGCAAGAACAAAGTACAAACAATTTGCCTCAGGTCCGAGCCAATGAAGATCATCGCGTATTCAGTACAATTCAAGAGGTTGGCGAGGAATTATATTCTGGAGCACAAGTCATTTACAGTATCTTTCGAATTCAAGAAATCAACGCAGACATTGAAGTTGAAGACATACTTTTTACTAAAAATTTGACTATTGATAATACCGATGTTTCTCACATCGATCCCAATAAATCATATAGCGTTGTGTATGAGAGAAATACTAAAGGCGAATTAACAAAGATCATTTTTAACTAGGGGATGAATTGATGGACATATTTTCTAAACTTGTAGCTGGATTTATTGCTCTGATATTAATGATGTTGTATCCATTGTATCAGTCCACGGTACGTCATGATAACCAGATTCAAACTGTAGTCCATCAGACAGTTACCGAATTTGTAGACGCAGTAAGAACGAAAGGATATATCTCACCTGAGATGTATCTGCAGTTTAATAAGAAACTTGGGGAGACAGGGAATGTGTACGACGTAACGTTAGAGCACATGCACAAAAAGTATAATCCTGTCTATTCAGACCCAGCAAATCCAGCAACATTCCAAAACTCTTTTGATACATATTATGAAGGTCATTATACCGAAGAAATCATGAAGGTTCTTTTTCCAGAAACTAATATTCCTGCAGACAACGATTCAAGAAAATATAAGCTCGCACTAAATGATTTTATTACCGTTTCTGTCAAAAATAAAAATCGAACGATGTCAACTATAATGCAAGATTTTATATTGGTAGGTAACAGCGGGGATGTGCCAAAGATCTATATGAATTATGGAGGGATGGTACTCAATGAGGATTACTAACCTGGCCATCGTCTTTGTCCTTTTCTTTTTCCCTTTCTACTATGTTTTGGATCTGCGTACAAATGACCTTATGCTCGTAGCGCAGCTAGAAGACAAATATGATGCAGCTCTTAAGACAGCAGCGCAAGATGCTGGATTTATGCTAAACATCAATGAAATGCAAGAATACGAAGCTGGTTATCAGTCTTCAAAATACTTTAAAGCAAACAAAGAACAGGCAATCGATACTTTTTTTAAAACACTATATTTGAATTTTGAAGTACAGAATGATCCAGTTGGACAAAGTACCCTTGCTTCCTACATACCAGCTGTAGTCGTGCTAGATTATGATGGGTACTGGTTGTATACCCTTAGCGAGTACAAAAATGCTGATGGAACAACTGAAATGAAACATATGTGGCGTCCTAAAAAACCATATGCTTACACAGATTCACAGGGCAACAGTTTGAATTTTACTCTGGATAGTTACGTTTATGCATTTGACGCTTCTGACCGAAAATGGATAGAGGGGTACCAATGGGAATTACAAAACAAAACAGATATTCAGATCCTGAACAGTACGGTTCAGTTTGAAGAAGCAAGAAAAAGTTGGATTGTCAGCAATGTTCAAAAAGACCTAGCTTATTTCATCAATAAACACAATGAAGTTATGACCCGTAGTGGTATCAGCTACACTTTTACACTTCCTACAATATCCCAAGAGGATTGGGTCAATACCGTGGATGATATCGGAATTATGGCCTTTATCCAGGGGATTCCAATAGGTGATCAATTTTACAACAATTATGCGTTTGGAGGAGGGAGGTTGGTTAAAGCGCCGGTAATTTATGCAGCAGTGGATCCTTCAACCGGATTGAAATATTACTACAGAGAATCTTGTAGCTTTCGATATCGAATAGAACAAGCGTTTTCGAGTGAAAAAGAAGCTGCAATGAAAGGATATTTCCCGAAGGTGTGTACAAATCAAAACAATAAATAATAATAAAAAGTCTGTATTGTGTTGTGTTATAACACAATATTTAATACAATAATAATGAAGACATTTCTTGAAGGGAAGTGAGCATTTGAAATTTATTATATCTTTGTCTCCATTGATAGCTCATCGCTAACAATTGTTTCCTCATACCCTTTATAGGCTCATTAAGGACAAGAAATTAAATAATTTAGATAAGGAGTAAAAGATATGAAAAAGACAGTTTTAACTATCATGACGGGTGTGCTAGCGTTTGGAATGTTAGGATTCACTTCCGGGTCCGCTTTAGCTAGTTCTCAACAAGTAGAAGTTCTTCTTAACACCAACAAAATGAGTTTTCCAGATGCAAAACCATTTCAAGATGCTCAAGGCAGCGTGATGGTGCCGATCCGTTTCGTTTCGGAATCACTCGGAGCTAAAGTTAGCTATTCCAAAACAGGAAAGGTTCAAACTGTAGGTATTACAAGTAAGGATCACACGGTGAAGATGACAGTTGGCCGAACGACAGCTTTAGTCAACGGAAAGAAAAAGGACTATGGTACAAAAATCATCCTGAAGCAGAACCGGACGTTTGTTCCGATTCGTCTCGTAAGTGAAGGACTCGGTCAAAAAGTAGAATGGGACAAAATCAGCCGCTGGGTCTGGATCGGGGAGAAAGATTTCCGAAGCACAGACGATAAGGAATTCAAGCTTACGAAATTGAGCGAGTTCAAGGCGTATACGAAAACAAAGAGTGCATTTACAAACTTGAATGATAAAGCATATTCAGGAGTAAAGATCATTAAGGAAAGTGACCTTCCAATTCAGTTGGGAAATAGTCAAGTAGTCTACAGTTTAAATATTGTTAAGAACCAAGTAACAGGAGATGATTTGGTTCAGATTAGAAGCAGTCAAAGAGGAAATCCAGTTTCATTCCTTGTTAAGAACGATTATGCGAAAGGTCGTCAAGTTTTAGATGCGGCTTTTATTAATAACGGTGATAAAACGGCCATGAATCATTATCCTGTGGTAAGTCGGTCAGATAAGTTCCAAACTGGAAAATACATTGAAAGCTATGAGGGTTGGAGAAACTTCAAAATTAATCAGGCGGATTATATTTTGCTGGAAGATGGCGACTTAGAGAATTATGCAGTTGTCATTGTTAATCCATTCAAGTAAGGAGCACAACGAGCCGAATGAAAAAGATGATGAGCTCCTTACTCAGTGCGGTACTTATTCTATCTTCTATTCTCGTCGTGTTTACACTTCATCCAGGGAAGGCCGAGGCAGCAGTTTTTCCAATTAGCTCAAATCGCCTTCTTCAGGACGAGGACAATCCGAATCTATACTACTTCGTAGGGATGGTATATTACGAGGTTTGGAAAAACAATTCGGGGCAATGGACTGGCGGCGGCCATAAACCAGGAGATACAGTCGCAGTTGTAGATGGTGGAACATATGAATTTACGTTTGGTTCGAGCCGTAAGATTAAAGACATTAGAATTAAACCTTTTGATTTTAACTGGGAGCTTGCAGATGAGACATTTGAAACTTCGAGAACGGGAGAATTGGCTGTAAATCGCAAACAATACTATCAAGATGCCACTTCAACAAGGAATTACAATAATTATAGAAACACGCCTGTTGTAGGCAAAGGAACAAATGTCGGGCAGGAAGGAAGTTTTCGTGTTGAATGGGACTTTGGAAGCTGTAAAGCAGGTCGATAGGAGGCTTGAAGAAGAAACTGAAAACGGCCAAGTTTTCGGAGAGAATGTAGAAGGTTGGCGTTATTTCTTTCCTACACTGTTCACGATTGAACTTGAACCAGAAGAAGGAAAAGCCATCGTCCAACACTGGACGACGACGGGGCAAAGACTAAATAACATAGATGGATTTCAGGATCGGGAAGAGAAGCTTGAGAAAAACGTAGACTATAGATTCACCCACACACCAGGCACCGAGGAATATACATACGTTGGCCATAAAAAAAGTACGGTTGCACCTCCAAGCGGTGGAGAAATTACGCCCGGAGATCCGAGTGGCTTTAAGTATGATGCTACCTTCCCTATTTACTATGTGAACTTTTACTATAAGAAAGAGGGGAATCCACCGCCGCCTGATCCGGAAATTCCTGAAGCTAGTTGTACAGCACCAACTCCTGGAACTACTATTGATGGACGATACATGGATCCAGTCGTAACAGCTAAAATCTTGGCTGATCAACGAGGCAGTGAACAATTTGACGTGTTACAAGGTATTCCAACATCAGAGAGCTTATATGGAAATATCCTGGCTCGAAACTACCTTGCTCAACATTCTTTCGTCCAGATGTCTGGGGTATGTACTTTTACAGTTAATGTAGAAAAGACTTGGACATTGCACTGGGATCCTGGTCAACCAGGTCCACCTGGACCGAATGGAGAACCAACAACAATTCCGGATCCTCAACAGACTCCTGAAACGGTAGTGCAACAGTATACAGTTGAACGGCCTTATTCATATTGGGTGATTGATAACTTAGAAGTATACAAAATTGATGAAGGGCAGCTCAAAAATTACGCATTACCAGGTGATCAGATAAGCATCACCCCACAGGGGTATAAGCCACCAGAATTTACAGTGGATCAAACGGGCGCCTTCTATCCGCCATCACCGCCAAATCCAATTATTGCACCGCCAGGATCTTTCGGTGGAAGCTCTTATTCGAGTCCACCATCACCACCAAGTGAAAACTTGCAGAGCGTTGCTGAAGAAGGTGTTAAGAAGGTAGAAGTGACGAATGACTCGCTTGTATTTAACGGAGCTACTATCATGAGTGGCAGCCGTGTTGATGAAAGCGGACCAACGCCGAGTACAATTCCTGAGCCGCCTCAAATTAATGAAAACGTGTTGTATAAGCCTGGGAACATTATCAGTAGTAGTAAGACTAACCGAGCAAATACAACAAGTTCTGGGACAATTTACTATGGTCTCATGGAAGGTAATATTAACGGTGGTAGTAATAAGAATTTCCCGATATACGGGATAAATACCGTAACCGTTCATACGCCCGTTGTGAACTACTCCTCGGTAACGGATGACCGCGAACATAATCAGAAGACGAACCCGAACTATAATCGTGCTGCATTCATATTGGATCGACCATTTACAGTTCGGATACCGACGAATGGACAACATACGAATTATCCAGGTTACGGTAATCGTGATTACGCAAAGTATTTCAGAACCAAACAAGTCCAGTTTCCATTCGATGTTTATAACAGTAGCCGAACACAATTTTATCCAAAGAATACCTGGATTGATATTCCTGTAAATCAGCTTGATACAGAGTTCTTCCTTCCAGTATGGGTTGATGAAGGTGATTATCAGGTGTATTTCAGGAACATAGCTGAGAACGCTCCTCCAGAGTTACCATATCAGTATGATGCAAATCTTGACTTAGTGAACCACGTAGCTGTCGATGAAGTTTCCATCGAAGTGATTGGCCGGCTGTACGATTTTCAAGTAACTGATATAGCTGATTACAATTGGGAGTCCGTTTTCCGTACGCAAATAGGTAGTACACTACCTACAGGTTTATCATATTGGGTTGGAATGAACGGCATAGATGGTGCTCCTCGTGGAAACTCCGAGCAATATACTTTGCCAATTCTTCCTGGTAGTCATCCTGCAGAGGGTTATAAAAATGTAGCTGTGAAAACCGGTTATCACTTCAAATTCGACTTTAAAACTAAAGGAAATATGTTCGGCAAAGAAGATGGAATACGAATTACTCCGACGTTCCACTTTGTATCAAAAGATGGTCAGTATCGCTTTCCAGTAGATCTTTATTACAAAACCAATGAGAGTAATTTTGTGAAGATTGGATCAGAAGAAGATAAGGTACAGCGCTATGTCATTATGAATGATCGACTTCGGAATGTGCCTACAGAAGAAATGATCGATACGGCCAGTTTTAAGTTCGATAATTACTATACAACGGGGCAACTCGGATCGATGACGAAGCAGGAGTACACGGAACAGTTTATAAGTAAAGATACCAAGCAAAAAACTCCAGTTGGTGGCTATAATCTCCTGCTGCTTCCAGAGCAACTACGTACCTTTATAGGTCCTAAAACAAACTTGCCAGCTTCTGTGAATGTCCAACGTGCGAATGCAGCTGTTCAGAATTGGTATGGGGAATACAGTTTACCTGCAGAGCCTTATGTGGTAGAAGTTGGGACAGATATTGCTGAGTATGGACGTACACACGGAGGGCTCGATGATAATTCTCCAATTTTCTTTAAGAATGGCTATATCATCGTGAACTTTGATATCGAAACCATTCGTAACGGTGATCTAAACAAACCACATTTGCAATACATCAATGCGCCGTTAATGAATCAATGGCAATTAGAAGGATCTCAGCGAATTAAGTTTGACTCCTTTGGTAACAGATTTACTTTACAGGATGGAGACGTTGTATTCTATCATGCCGATTTATCAAGTCGAGATGACTTTAGTCCGCAGGTTCCATTCTAACATTTCAAAAATGGTTATACAGGGAAGGGTAGCCCCCTTCCCTAAAACTCTTTCATTTAGGAGGGATTAAGTGTCACTCTCACAATCAGTTATAATGCTTCCGCTTTTGTATATAATGTGGAATCTAACTAGAAGAATGCCTAAACGTAAGAACTCAAGTACCAATATTCAATTGACCATTATTGTAGTTGTAACTAGTGTGTATCATATTTTATCCCTTTTTGGTGCATTTGATGACCAGACATTGAGAGCACAAATCTTAGGTGACGTACTATTCATTTGTACCTTGTTTAGCTTTTACCAGTTATCTAACACGGTACTGCGATGGGAGCGGTCGGTGGTTTATCTAGGATGTGGGTCAATTGGACTAACTGGTCTACTGATTCCGTTTCCTGCGATTCAGCCTATGTTATCAATTGTGTTAGCGACAGCTGCATGGTATTACCTAGCTGCAGCTATGCATAACAAAGCAAAGTCTTCAATTATCTTATTTATACTCTCTAAGATAGTCGTAATCCTTGGTTTGTTTATAGGAAATAGTCCACCTTTAGAGATAATTATCATTCTTCTATATATTTCTTCTTACACAGTAATCATTTCGTATATCGTCGATTACTTGATTCAATTAATTCGTGATACATATGAATCATCTATACAGGATCCCTTAACCGGACTATACAATCGTAAACAGTTCACGACATTTGTCACTAGAAGCGTAGACAAAAAAGTTGATGCACATTTAATTTTTCTAGATATTGATAATTTCAAACTGTTAAATGATACGTTCGGACATAAAAAAGGTGATGTTGTTTTAAAGAAAGTTTCATCAATCCTTATTGAGGAATTAGAAGGAGTAGGTGTTGGAGGAAGATACGGGGGAGAAGAATTCGTCGCTTTAATTATAGAGTCGAATCTGAATATTTCCGAGCTAACAGAAACCATCCGTTCTAGGGTGGAAAATGAGGCATCGTTTGATACGAAAGAGGGGATCTACTCAATCACTGTAAGTATAGGGTTTAGTACATTTGTTGAAGGTCTATCTGCAGACGAATTAATCAAACGAGCTGATGACGCTATGTATGTTGCAAAAAAGACAGGGAAAAACAGAGTAGTCGAATACGGAGATCATGAAGCCTTGGCATCAAGAGATGTCAGTGAAATTAATCCAAAAGTAGGTGTAAGTTAATGGTTAACGTAGTGAACCCATCGCCTAAGATGAATGAACAGGCTTTAAAGAGCTACTTGATGATCATTGATGCACTTTTCTACTGTATAAAATTGAGAGATGAACAAACCGCTAACCATTCTGTCTTGATGGCTCATTATTCATATAAACTCGCTCAGATCCATGACCCTAAACAATCAATGCTATACTATGCCGGTTCTTTAATTCATGATTTAGGGAAGATCGCCATGGGGGACGATATTTTAAAAGGAAACGGAGTCCTTTCGACCAAGGATAAGGCATGTTTATCTGAACACGTACAAAAGGGAATTAAGCTAATAGAAAGCTTTGAACTCCCATCAGTGATTAATAATATAGTTGAGTACCACCATGAACGCTTTGATGGAAGTGGATACTTAAAAGGATTAAAGGGTAAACAGATCCCCTTAAGTGGACGGATAGCTGCTATAAGCGATACATTTTCCACGATCATTGGAGGCAGGCCATACCAATCTCCATTAAGTGCTGTTAGTGCAATTAAAATAATGGAGGAAGAATCTTTTCTTTTTGATGCTGCCATCCTCCGATCTCTCATCGAACTAGTAGAACAGGAAACCGAGTATAATCAATCTGTTTCTACAGTAAAAATTCCCTGGAGTCAACTTTCCATAAATCCTAAGAATTAAATAGTACTTTTCAGAAGAAAATAATTGATACTAGTATATATGTATATTAGTATATTAACTAACATACATACAATTAAAAGGGGTGAAGTATCAGCTTTGATCGAGAGTAATATTATTTGTCTTGTAATTTAGATTAATTAGATTTCTTTAAAATTTTTAAGGGGAAAAAGCATGCTAATATTCGGCTATTTTGCACTTATTAACACTGCTGGCTTGTTCATCATGTGGTACGACAAGAGTCAGGCAATTATAAGAGCACGGAGAGTTCCAGAAAAGCGATTATTCGCAATCGCGGCCTTGGGTGGGGCAACAGGCGTATGGATGGGGATGTACCTTTTTAGACATAAAACAAAGCACCTTCTTTTTAAGTTAGGTATCCCGTTACTTATTATCATGAATCTCATATTACTCTTAATACTTTCAACGAAAGTCATATTTAACTAAATACAAAATATGTAGGTGGATTAATTGGAGTTACAAAATTTAATAACAACCATTTTAATTGTATTGTCCCTAGCAATTGTATGTTTCTTGCTATTCAAAACTTTAAGGGAGAATAAATTTCGACATGAAATAAAATCCACAGGAAAAAAACCAGTAAATACTCTTAGTCATGATAGCCCTAACCAGATATACAAAAATATTGAGCTGTTTCATGAGGATATTAAAGTGAAGATCGAGGAAATTCGTGTCCAAGATCAAGGTGTTTTTATCATCGTCAGAAAGAATCGTTCAGGCCGCATTGTGGGATCTGAGGAAGATAAGGTTTGGTGTCAGTACAAGCAGACAGGAAATAACACCACGGAACCCAAGACGCTTAGAAATCCTATGGCAATGACCAGAATACATACTTTTGTGCTTGCCAAGAACCTTGAAAGCATCGGTTTGCCAATGTGGGTACAAGGGATCGTTGTATTTACTCATCCCCAAGTTGAATTAGAGGTAAGTTTAAAAAGAAATTCAAATACAGCTGTGCTAACCACTGAGGAACTGGATAGTTTCATTCGCGATTATCAACCTAGAAACACTATTAATATTGAACAATTAGATAAAGTAACAAATTGGCTCAACATGCTAACTACAAAAGAAGATGAGACGCTGTTAAATACAGGTAGTTAGGGGCTTACTCCATCAAAAGGTAGCAGAAGAGTAGAGGAGATGACGAAGTGAAAAAATCTAGCTGGATGTTAGGAATCTTATGCTTTTTTTTCTTTATGGTTATAGGAAATACTCATGTCGAAGCACAAGAGGATGTTAAGTTCCTTTTGTCTCCAGTTAAAGAGATAGAACAATCTACGGGTTTTTACAGAGATACTGTAAGTGGAGGAGAATCAAAGACCTATGATTTCTATCTACAGAACTTAAAAGAAGAACCGTTAGAAGTCTGGGTTTATCCAGCAGATGCTAAACCAGGTGTTAATGGCGGCAAATTGTTCTCAGGTAAAGATGAGGAATTAGCATCAGTTGGTTCGTGGATACAACCTGCAGAACCCTTTAAAGTATCTCTAAAAGCGAAAGAGAAGAAGAAGTTAAGTTTCAAAGTGAATGTTCCAAAGAATATCGTCCCTGGACAGCATGTAGGAGTAGTGGCCGCAGAGGAGTCTTTAGATAATTCTGAAAGGAGAACACCTGAGGTGAATTCGACTCATGCTGTCATGTTGATTGAGAAGGCTCAAAGAATAGGAGTACAGATCGTTCTTGAAAATCAAGTTGAACAGTCTAAGCACGAAATGAGCATCGACAATTTCAAACATGAGTACATAGCTAACGGTTTTTCTCAATTTACTGTAAAGCTTACTAACAAAGGTACTATTTTAGAAAGGCCTCACGGTGTCCTCCAAGTAAGAGACTCTAAGGGTAATGGTATTTTTAGTGAAAGTTTTAATAATCAACCGTCAGAAAAGTCTATCTATGCGGGTACGACAGCAGATATGGTCTATACGGTACAAGATAAAGTTTTGCTTCCTGGAGAATACTCCGCAATTTTTGAAGCTAATTATAGCGATGACAAAGTAAGTAGAACATTTAACTTTACGATAACCGAAGCGGAAGCACAGAAGTCTCAAGACGCATTGAACTATGCAGGAATATTACAAAAAACAGATATCTGGGATTGGGTAAAAAATAATCTGGCCTTAGTAATTGTAATAGGGATCTTAATTCTTGTATTTATTATTGGTTTCTTCCTCTTGCTTTTCCTCCTGCTTAAGAAGAAAAAGAAAGAAAGAGATGAGAAGTCTCTTAAATCTAAGCTTGCCTCACATCAGTTTAAGGGGACTCACTAGAAAAAACTGACCTGAAAGGAGGTGAGCAAGGTGTAAGTTTAGGATCTATTAGAACTAATACATCTGAAGGAGTGAACAGGAGATGAAGAAAGTCTTGGCAAGTATGCTAGTAATGGTAATAGCTTTCCCTCTAGCAGCTTCTGCACAAGAAATTGAGAAAGAGATTGCAGTCACAGGCGGAAGTCTGCAGTTCGCCCAAACCCGTCTAAGCTTTAACGACATTACTCTCTCATCAAGGGATAATCTAAAATCACAAGCGGATTCGTTCCTTAGAGCAATTGATGATAGAGGCAATGGGGCTGGCTGGGCATATAGTGTCGCAGCTACAGATTTTGTAACTACTATGGACGGCCAGGAATTTAAGCTTCCTGCTAGTATCGTACAATTTACTACCACTCTGAAAAATACCATTTCCGGTGTACCGATTGATTTTACGCAAGGTGGAGAGCTTGCACAGAACAAAGTACTCTCCTCAGTTCCTAGCACCATCGTTTCCGCAGATGTAGGTAAAGGTCAAGGAGCGTATGATTTTGAGGTGAATTACATTCTGAGCTTGCCAAAGACTATGACAAATAGTGAAGGTGCAGAAATCGGGGTTATCGCTGGAACATATAAGTCTGTATTTACATATACAGCGACTTCAGGTATTTAAGGGGTGGTGAGTGACTTGGAAATTAATCAGAAAAAGAATAAGATCCGGATTGGATGGAAGAGGAGTCTTATCGGAACGTTGGTGGTTGCACTATTGGTTGGTACCTACTCGTTTGCAGAACTGGAACCTAAAGCTCAGGCTGCGGAATACTCAAAGATTCTTAGTGTAGAGCCCTACGTTTCAGATTACTCTAGCAGGCCTACTGTGGGTTATGAATTTAAGCTAGATGATGGTAAAAGTCTTCACCTAAATATGAATTCACCGTATGAAGTTACTGGGTTTGATAGTGGCATGAAGAAAGTGAGAAGTTATACCGGAGGTAATAGTGTTTATATTACACAATCCGGAGAACTCTACCAAGGAACCCCAGCAGTTAAAATGCTGGATGGAGTGAAGGATTTCGAGGTTATTAACCAGGCTGGAAAATGGAGTAAATTTTTGAGCTACTTTGCTGTGATGGAAGACACGACAGTTATG
Source organism: Paenibacillus urinalis (assembly GCF_028747985.1). Taxonomy (NCBI): domain Bacteria; kingdom Bacillati; phylum Bacillota; class Bacilli; order Caryophanales; family Paenibacillaceae; genus Paenibacillus; species Paenibacillus urinalis. Next base: position 3,275 of record NZ_CP118110.1, on the reverse strand, counting down.
GCCTGGGGTAGAGGAACAGAGGGGCAGTTGGGTATTGGTAGTAAAGTAGACAAAACTGTGCCTACAGAAGTTGTTGATCCAGTTACTGGCGACCCTTTACAAGGAGTGCAGAAGATCTATAGCTTAGCAGTAGATAGTGTTTTGCTCGTTACGAATAATAAAGTCTATCTTGTAGGTGCAGGATTTAATCAAAACTCTCGTACCAATGCAAAACCCGTAGACATAACCGATCGCTTCCCTGCTTTCACTGACGCTTCTGAGTTTGAGATGAAAGCTGTAGAAGGCTTCAATTATATTCATGATTATAACAACCCTGGTACAACAACCAGTCTTGAAGCATCTAGACGTGTGTTTACAGTGAAAGGTCAGTCTTTCTCACTGACTAATTTCTTGGCATATGATTCTAGAGAAAGCTTATATGGTGTGGGCGAATCAAAATACAGTAACACACTGTATCCTTTCCCAGCAGATGTGAAAGTAGAGAACCTTAGAAAGATGGCGTCTGCGGGGGAGAAGACTAACTCAACTAGTAAGAACATCTCAACCGGGTACCTTAATCTTGATAATGGTAACCTTGAATACTGGGGTACTCCTATCAATAGTTGGAATGCTTCAGAAGCCAGTTTCTCTTCAACAAGAACACAAATAGCTACAGGAGTATCAAAGGTGTGGGGAACTCGCGCTGGTACCGTAATATTCGCGAAGCCTAACGGTTATTTGTACGGTTGGGGCACTAACAGTGATGGAATGTTTGGTACAAAGGATCGGAACATTACTTCTCCTGTTCGTCTAACTGGTCCTGGCAATGAAATTGAAAATATTAAAGACTTTGCAATACAAGGAAATGGAACAAATGGAATGCTGACAATTCCACGTATGTTCGCCTTGAAGGATGACAACACAGTTCTCAAGTGGGAAGGTGACGGTGTTATAACCGTCCTACCAAAAAAGTATCTTTCGCTCTTTAGTTTGAGACCTGAAATATCCATGCAGACTCATGTGTATGCTATAGACGAAGATGGTATCTTAGGCTTTTTTGACCAATGGGGTAACTGGCAAGTGGTGAGTAATGCTCCGGTGGTTTACCCAGCCGATTATGTTGTACCAGAAACTGCTCCTGATAAACCTATACTATCGATTGCTTCGCAAGACAAGTTTGATCAGTCCGTAGTGTCAATCAATTTTGGTACTACAGGAGATATTGCAACAAAACAATATCAAATCAATGGTGGGGGATGGCTGGATTACAATGGTGAGATCGTCATTACTGACTCTGGTAATGTAACCATCGAAGCAAGATCTGCAGACAGTAACGGCAATATCAGCGAAGTTGGAGAGCTCACAATCACGAGTAATCCAATCGTAATCACAGAAGGTCATCCTACGGTGGAAAAACTCTCGAAGGATGAATTCAAAGTACGTGCTTCGGCTACAGGAAGTACCAAAGTACAGGTGAAGGTAGATGGTGGAGATTGGCAAGAATTCAATGTAGATAACAACCTGTTACTGCAACCGGGAGATCATACGGTTGAAGTAAGAATGTTGAATTCAAGAGATGAAGTATTGATTAGTAAATCGTTTAATCTCACAGCAGAAAGCCCAAGTGAACCTGTAATAGTTAACAAACCGGTAGTCGTACAGAAAGGATTAAACACTCAGTATGGATTAGATCTTGAGGTTCAGTTTGATCCAACGGAAGGAGACGCTTACTATTCTGTAGGGGGTGGTGAGTGGAATAAAACCACAGGCGTTATTACAGTATCTAATGACGTACACACTGTAAGAGCAAAAGTGGTGGCTACTGATGGAATAGAAAGTGAGATCGTAAGTTTTGTTACTACAAAGGTAGACCCTAAAGTTATGGTAGAAGATGGACAACTTACCGTTGATCCAGGTATCTCTTCTCCGGATCTTGAGGTATATTACAAAGACGGCCAAGATGAAATGTGGACTGAGTATGCAGGTCCGGTAGCTTATGCCCCTGGTACGTATCAAATTTATGTGGAAATACGAGAAGTGAATTCAGGTAATGTGGTTTACTCTGGAGGCCCATTTACCATCGTAGTTCCCGGTGAAGGGACTGACCCGAATCCTGATCCAACACCGAATCCTGGGGGACCACTGGAAACCATTACTACCGAAGATGTAGACTTCACGGTTCATGGTGGGGGATTAAACTCTCGATTTGAAGGAGCAGATCTTTCAACCATTATCATCGATAGCACGAGACCTTACCAACAGATTAATTCTGTGAGTAGGGCACTTATCGAGGATTACAGAGGTAATGCGAAGGGATGGCAGTACAGTCTCGATGTAAAGGATTTTGTCTCCGATCCAATAACAGATAACTCATTAAATACAATGGATTTAGTAGTGAGTATTCCAGCTAGCTCACTATCTGTAGATGTTAAAGGCAGTAATACGTTGTCAGGACCTGAAGCCCAGCTGTCCAATGTTGGAAAGAAAATATTTACAGGAACTCAATCCGAAGTTTTGGCATCAGCCAAGGAATTTGAAGGCATGGGATATTATGAAATACCTCTAGACTTCACCCTTAGTATACCGGATAAAGTAAATATTGAATCGTCAGGAACTGGAAGTAAGTATGTACCAGGAGAGGAAACAGGTTTGATGGCTGGTACTTATCGATCTGTATTCACCTTTACATTAACTTCAGGAATTTAGTTGAATTTAGAAGAGGGTGTTTATCGCCCTCTTCTAAATAAAATCGGATAACAAGAATGTCCTGTAAGATAAGGCAAAAAATCCAGTATACTTATACTGTAAAGGGGAATGAAATTATTGATACATTCGAAAATGTGAATCCTGATGAAATAAACGAATCACTCGGTTTAACAAAAAGTATTGAACGTGATTCTACAAGTGTAAATAAAAATGATTCCATTGATAGTATCGACAAGAATGTCAATGGAATCGTGACGGAGTATTTTAGGTTGGTACATCTAGCCCAAGTGGGGAAAAGACGATGAGTATTATTGTGAATTGTCCTGATTGTGGTCGGAGAATGTCATGGCAGCCACCTCCAATTAGAGAGTTTTGGTGTGAACCGTGTGATTATTTGATGGATTGGGATGATGTTAAAGAAAGAGGTAATTATCATGAAGTGGCTTTAGTAGAAAAGGATGGACAATTATATGAAGTGCCTTTAGTGAAAAAGGATGAAGAATTTTAATTTGCCTTTTGGAGTTCAGATGGCTTGCCCTTTGCTTATACCATGTTTTGAATTTCAAAAAGTTTGTACCTTTCCCTTTAAA